>JABDIP010000216.1 GCA_013003675.1 Inquilinus sp. | reverse complement strand
GCTTGCCCGTCTTGTCTCGTCGCGGGTCGCCGATGATCACCGACTTGCCGCCGCCGAGCGGCAGGTCGGTGATCGCCGCCTTGTAGGTCATCCCGCGCGACAGCCTGAGCGCGTCGCGGATCGCCTCCTCCTCGCTGGCATAGGGCCACATGCGGCAGCCGCCGAGCGACGGGCCGCGACTGGTGTCGTGGATGGCGATGATCGCGCGCAGGCCGGTTTCGGCGTCGGCGGCGAAGACGACTTGTTCGTGGGCGTCGAAATCGGGAGTCGTGAAGACTGACATTCCACCCTCGATGCTGCAGCGCAGCAAGAAAACTTGCCGCTATTCATTTGATGATGATCGTCGATTATTAAGGCAGTTTTAAGGGCGGTCAACGAAGCCGCCCGCTTTCGGAAAATAAGCAGCGAAGTATCGGTTCGGATTACTTACGCGTACTATCCGAACCTCTGCCCGCCAACCGAGAGTAATATAATTGCTCGCCGTCGAGGCGCCGCTTGATCGCCCCGGTCCGGGGTGTTAGCAGCCTGTTCGATACGGCGAATGAGGAGGGCATCATGGCGGCGCGGCCGATCATCATCGACACCGATCCGGGCCAGGACGACGCGATCGCGCTGCTCCTCGCCCTCGCCTCGCCGGAGCTCGACGTGCTCGGCATCACCACGGTCGCCGGCAACGTGCCGCTGGCACTGACCGAGGTGAACGCGCGCAAGGTCTGCGAACTGGCCGGCCGGTCCGACGCCAAGGTCTTCGCCGGCTGCGCCCGGCCGATGCTGCGGCCGCTGGTCACCGCCGAATCGGTGCATGGCAAGACCGGCCTCGACGGCCCCGACCTGCCGGCGCCGACCATGCCGTTGCAGCCCGAACACGCGGTCGACTGGCTGGTCGACACGCTGATGGCGGCGGCGGACGGATCGATCACCCTGTGCCCGCTCGGGCCCCTGACCAATATCGCCATGGCGATCGTCAGGGAGCCGCGCATCGTGCCGAAGATCCGCGAGATCGTGCTGATGGGCGGCGGCTTCTTCGAGGGCGGCAACACGACGCCGACGGCGGAGTTCAACATCTATGTCGACCCGCACGCGGCGCATGTGGTGTTCACCTGCGGCGCCAGGCTGACCATGCATCCGCTCGACGTCACCCACAAGGCGCTGATGTCGAAGGCGTGGATCGACAGCCTGGGCAAGCTCGGCACCAAGGTCGGCGCGGCGGCGGCGGCGATGCTAACCTTCTATGAGCGCTTCGACATGGAGAAGTACGGCGAGGACGGCGGCCCGCTGCACGACCCGTGCGTCATCGCCTGGCTTTTGCGGCCGGAACTGTTCGGCGGCAAGGAGTGCGCCGTGCGTATCGAAACCGGGTCGGAGCTGACCATGGGCCAGACCGTCGTCGACTGGTGGGGCGTCACCGGATTGGAAAAGAACTGCACGGTGATCAACCGCATCGATTCCGACGGCTTCTACGCCCTGATCCTGGAACGGCTGGCGCGGCTATAGGGAACCGTTCTTGTCGCCGCGGCGCCCCCTTCAATCTAACCAGTTGAAGATCGCCGCGCCGGCGGTCTGCGGGCGCCAATACCGGACAGCCTTCCGTTCCACCTCGTCCAAATCGGCACAGTCGGCCGCCGTCAGCGGCTCGCCGAGTTCGGCCGCGGACAGCGGCCGGAATCCTGTCGTCTCCTCGAAGGCCGCCGCCAGCGGCGGATGATCGCGAAACGCCAACTCGGTCGAGCCTTCGACCAGCGGCTCGGCGAAGGCGACCAGGCGATGGGTCAGGTGGATCAACACGGCTACCCGCTCGCCTGCGGCTTCGACGTGGAACAGATGGAAGTTCGGCGTACCGTCCGGCGCCCGCTCTTCGACGACAACGCCGCCGGCGGCCAGCGTGGCGGCATGGGCGACGGTGCGCGCCAGCTTCGCCGAAACCGGAGGGCGCGCCGGCCCGGCGTTCGGGTCGGCGAGCCCCGTCACGCCGCGCGGCAGCCGCATGCTACAGCCCCAGCGCCTCCTCCGGCGGGGTGTAGGGCTTGTCCTGGGCCTCGGCGACTTCCTGCTGGGTCAGCTTGCCGGCGTGGGCGTTGAGACCGTGGCGCAAATGGGTGTCGTCGCGGAGGGCGGCGCGATAGCCCTTGTCGGCCAGCGCCATGGCATAGGGCAGTGTGGCGTTGTTCAGCGCGACGGTGGAGGTGCGCGCCACGGCGCCCGGCATGTTGGCGACGCAGTAATGCACGACCTCGTCGACGATGTAGGTCGGCTCGGCATGGGTGGTCGGGTGCGAGGTCTCGAAACAGCCGCCCTGGTCGATCGCCACGTCGACCAGCACCGAGCCCGGTTTCATGCCCTTGACCATCTCCCGCGTCACCAGCTTCGGCGCTTCCGCGCCGGGCACCAGGACCGCGCCGATCACCAGGTCGGCGCCCTGGACGTGCTCCTCGATGGTGTCGACCGTCGAGTAGATGGTGTTCAGCATTGCCCCGAACTGCAGGTCGAGCTCCTTCAGCCGGTTCAGCGACCGGTCGATCACCGTGACATGCGCCTCCAGCCCCATCGCCATGCGCGCGGCGTTGGTGCCGACCACGCCGCCGCCGATGATCACCACTTTGGCCGCCGGCACGCCGGGCACGCCGCCCAGCAGCAGGCCGCGGCCGCCGATCTCTTTCTCCAGGCAGCGCGCGCCGGCCTGGATCGACATGCGGCCGGCCACCTCGCTCATCGGCGCCAGCAGCGGCAGGCCGCCGCGGGCGTCGGTCACCGTCTCGTAGGCGATGCCGACGGCGCCGGATTTCAGCAGCGCATCGGTCTGCGGCACGTCCGGCGCCAGATGGAGATAGGTGAACAGCACCTGGCCTTGGCGCAGCATGGCGCATTCCTGGGCCTGCGGCTCCTTGACCTTGACCACCATCTCGGCCCGGGCGAAGACTTCCTTGGCCGTGCCGACGATCTCCGCCCCGGCGTTGCGGTACTGCTCGTCGGGGAAGTCGATGGCGGTGCCGGCGCCGGTCTCGACGATCACCTCGTGGCCGTGATGGGTCAGTTCGCGGACCGATCCGGGCGTCATTCCGACCCGGAACTCCTGCGCCTTGATTTCCTTGGGAACGCCGACCAGCATGTCTTGCCTCTGGGTTGAACCGTGACGGGTTGAGGCACCATATCCGCGCCGATATGCGGCGTCGATGGGCGAAATGGGCGCGATCCGCGCCGACACGCGGATGGAGGCGTTAACCGGTGCTGAACCGTGGCCGGCGCAACCTCGGGGTGCCGCGCTCCGAGCCGACGGCGCGTTCCCGCGCCCGCTCCGGCCCGCCAGAAGGACCCGGCCCGGCGATGCGTGCGGTGCGACTCCTGTTGCTGATCGATTGGCAGATGCGCCGGCTGTTCGAGCCGGAAGGCAACCGCTTCCGGTTCTTCCCGGCCGGCCGGATGCTGCCCGGCATGGTGGTCGACCGCGTGCAACGGCGGCGGTTGGAACGCTCGCTGCCGGAAACCTATGCCCGCCTGCTCGGCATCGTCGTCGCCGCCAACCTGCTGGCCGTCGGCGGCATCGTGCTGTGGGACCGCTTCGTCGGTTACGTCGACCCGGGCTTGGCCCTTCTGGTCTTCCTGGCGGTGCTCGGCATGCTCGCCGTCGCCACCCATGGCTGGCTCTATTGGGCGCTCCGCCGGATCATGCGGGGTGGCTAGAGCATCGCGCGCTTAATGTGAATCGATAGGGGATTCCCTTTTGTCCTGAAGTGTGATTCACCGTTATTGGAGGTGGATCATGGGCAAGAGCTACTCTTTGGATTTGCGGGAGCGGGTTTACGGCTCGATCGCGGGCGGTCAGTCGCGACGCGCGGCAGCGCGTCATTTCAAGGTCAGCCCAAGTTTTGCAGTGCAGCTGGCGGCGCGGGTCGAGACGACCGGTTCAGCGCGTCCGGCGCGGCAGGGTCGTCCGCCGGGCGGCGGCAAACTGGCGCCCTATGTGGACTTCCTGATGTCTCGCGTGGAGGCGATGCCGGACATCACCATGCCGGAGTTGGCGGCAGCCCTGGAGGCCGAGCATGGCGTGAGCGTTCATCCGAGCTCGCTCTCGCGCTTTTTGCGCCGACGGGGCCTGACATATAAAAAAATCGCTGTTGGCCCAAGAGAGCGATCGCGCCGACGTCAGGCGTGAGCGTCATCTCTGGAA
>JABDIP010000193.1 GCA_013003675.1 Inquilinus sp. | reverse complement strand
GGGGAGGGATAGGCGATGGGCAACAGCCCCGCGTCGCCGCTGGCCCGCAACGTGCGGCCGGTCGCATCTCGACATCCCCGGCGGCGGCCAGATCGTCGTCCGGGATGGCCATGCCTATGTCGGCCACATGAAGCCGCCCTTCGGCACCTCGATCATCGACGTGTCGGACCCGAAGCATCCGCGCATCGCCGCGCAGATCATGCTGGCGGACGGCAATTCGCACACCCACAAGGTGCGCGTGGTCGGCGATTTGATGGTCACCAATGTCGAGCAGAACAGCCGCCATCTGCTGCGCAAGGGCGACGCACTGCCGGAGCTCCGCGCCCGCCTGGGAGCGGCGCTCGGCCGCGCGGCGACCGATGCCGAGTTGGCGGCCGAGATCGGCGTCGATGCCGGGCAGATCGCGCAGCTCGACGCCGCCCGCGAGCGCGGCTACCGCGACGGCGGGTTCAAGATCTACGACATCGCCGACAAGGCCAACCCGCGCGAGATCGCATATCAGCGCACCTTCGGCTTCGGCGTCCACCGCTTCGACGTCGACGACCGTTACGCCTACATCTCGACCGAGATGGAGGGCTATCTCGGCAACATCCTGGTGGTCTACGACATCGGCGACCCGGCGCGGCCGGAGGAGGTGTCGCGCTGGCACATGCCGGGCCAGCACCTCGCCGGCGGCGAGACGCCGAGCTGGAGCGGCTACAAGAACCGGCTGCACCACGCCCTGCGCGTCGGCGACGAGCTGTGGGCCTCGGTCTGGCACGCCGGATTCCGCGTCATCGACGTGTCGGACATCCGCGCCCCGAAGACCGTCGCCGCGCACGATTACCACCCGCCCTTCCCCGAACCGACCCACACGATCCTGCCGCTCGACCGGCGGATCGACGGGCGACGGATCGCGATCGCCATAGACGAGGAGCACGACCATGTGCCGGGCCGGCTGCACGGCTTCCTCTGGGTCTTCGACGTGACCGATTTCGACCGCATCCAGGCGCTGTCGGCCTTCGACGTCAGCGAGCTGGACTCGCCCTGGGCGCGGGCCCCCGGCCGCTTCGGCGCGCACCAATTCCGCGAACGGATGGACGGCACGCTGGTCTATGCCACCTGGTTCGCCGGCGGCCTGCGCATCGTCGATGTCGCCGACCCGTTCCGGCCGGTCGAGGTCGGCCATTTCATCCCCAAGCCGCTCGGCGACGAGCCGAGCCCGCAGAGCAACGATGTCGATGTCGACGACAACGGCCTGATCTACCTGATCGACCGCAACCGCGGGTTCGACATTCTCGAATTCACCGGCCCTTGAGGCCGGCAGTCGCAGAGCAGTGAAAGAACTGGGAATCCGGGATTGGTGTGGCAATTGGGGTGCTCCCCCTCACCCTCCCAACGCTTCGCGTCGGGCCCCTCCCTCTCCCGCAAGGGGAGAGGGAAACCAAAAGCCGCCGGCTTGTCCTTTCCCCTCTCCCCTTGCGGGAGAGGGAGGGACCCGCGGCGGAGCCGTGGGAGGGTGAGGGGCGAGCGTGAACCGTACAGGATGAGAGTGCCCGGTTTCCTGACCCCGCTATCGGACGGCATTGGAGGATCTGACATGGCAGTGGACACGAGCACCCAGGAGACCGACGTAATCGGCGAGGAGCATTGGACGCAAAAGGGCGATGTGCGGCTGTTCCTGTGGGAGAAGTATGCCGGCTCGCCCTCGGCCAAGCGCGGCACGGTGCTGTTCGTGCACGGCTCCTCCATGGCCTCGCAGCCGACCTTCGACCTGGCCGTCGAGGGCCGCCCCTTCAGCTCGGCGATGAACTGGTTCGCGGTCCGGGGCTACGACACCTGGTGCGTCGACATGGAAGGCTATGGCCGTTCCGACAAGCACCGCGACATCACCTGCGACATCGCCAACGGCGCCGACGATCTGGCCGCCGCCAGCGCACATATCGAGAAGACACGCGGTGCCGGCCCGTTGCTGGTCTATGGCATCTCATCCGGCGCGCTCAGGGCCGCCCTGTTCGCCGAGCGCCACCCGGAGCGTGTCGCCCGGCTCGCCCTCGACGCCTTCGTGTGGACCGGCGAGGGCAGCCCGACGCTGGAGGAAAGGCGCAAGAAGCTGCCGCAGTTCCTGGGCTCGAAGCGGCGGCCGATCGACCGCGCCTTCGTCCGGTCGATCTTCAGCCGCGACCACGCCGGCACCGCGGAGGACAAGGTCGTCGACGCCTTCGCCGAGGCGATCACCGCGCTCGACGATTCGATGCCGAACGGCACCTATATCGACATGTGCTCGAAGCTGCCGGTGGTCGATCCGGAGAGGGTCACCGTGCCGACCATCATCATGCGCGGCGAATATGACGGCATCGCCGGCGTCGACGATCTGCTGGCCTTCTTCCGGCGGCTGCCCAACGCCGACAAGCAGTTCGCCTTCATGCCCGGCATCGCCCATGCCAGCTTCCAGCAGAAGAACTACCTGATGGTCTATCACATCCTGACGGCGTTCTTCGCCCAGCCGGCGCCGGTCTTCCGCGAAGGGTAGCCTACGCGGCCAGCGCCCGCTCCAGATCCGCCAGCAGATCCTCGACGTCCTCCAGCCCGACCGACAGGCGCACCATGCCGTCGGTGATGCCCATGGCGGCGCGGGCCTCGGCCGACAGGCGCTGATGGGTGGTGGTGGCCGGGTGGGTGGCGAGGCTCTTGGCATCGCCGAGATTGTTGGAGATGTCGAACAGCCGCAGCGCATTCAGGAAGGCGAAGGCGGCCGGCTTGCCGCCGGCCAGCTCGAGCGCCACCAGCGAGCCGCCTGCGCTCATCTGGCGGCGGGCCAGTTCCGCCTGTGGGTGGCTGGCGAGATGCGGGTAGTGGACCCGGGCGACGCCCGGCTTCGCTTCCAGGAACTCGGCGAGGCGGGCGGCGTTGGCGCAATGGCGGTCGACCCTGAGGGCCAGGGTCTCGAGCCCCTTCAGCAGCACCCAGGCGTTGAACGGGCTGAGGCTGGGGCCGGTGTGGCGCAGGAAGGGGCCGAGGGTGTCCTCGACAAACGCCTTGCGGCCGAGCACCGCGCCGCCGAGGCAGCGGCCCTGGCCGTCGATATGCTTGGTGGCGGAGTAGACGACGACGTCGGCGCCCAGCTCCAGCGGCTTCTGCAGCAGCGGGGTCGCGAACACGTTGTCGACGATCACGCAGGCCCCGGCGGCATGCGCCAGTTCCGAAACCGCCGCGATGTCGATCAGCGCCAGGGTCGGGTTGGCCGGGGTCTCCAGGAAGACCGCCCGGGCGCCCGGCGTCAGGGCGGCGCGCCAGCCGTCCAGATCGTCGCCGTCGACGAACGCCGTCTCGACCCCGAACCGCGGCAGCAAATCGGCGACGATGTACTGGCAGGAACCGAACAGCGCCCGAGAGGCGACGACGCGGTCGCCGGCCTTGAGCTGGCACATCAGCGCGGCGTGGACCGCCGCCATGCCAGTGGCGGTCGCCCGGCACGCCTCGGCGCCTTCCAATTGGCGCAGCCGCTCCTCGAACATCGCCACGGTGGGGTTGGAGAAACGCGAATAGACGAAGCGGTCGATCTCGTTCTTGAACGCCCTCTCGGCCAGTTCCGCCGTCTCGTAGACGAAGCCGGAGGTGAGGTAGAGCGCCTCAGACGTCTCGTCGAAGCCGCTGCGAAGCTGGCCGCCGCGGACCAGCCGCGTCTGCGGCCGCAAGCTATCGTCGTTCGCGCTCATCCTACCCCCTGCCCGCCCGCTCCGGCGGCGTCATGCACCATCATCCATCTTGCCGATGGACAACCATCTCTATATACACACGGTATGTGATAAATTTCGCGATCTACACTAGCAATGTGTTATTCATCGTGTCGGTCGCCCAGACTATGGAGTCCATCGATCATGCGCAATCGCCTGTCTCTCGCCCGCTTCGGCGCGGCGTTGCTGGTCGCCCTGCTCGCCGCCCTGCCGGCGCGGGCCGAAAGCACGACCCTGAAGGTCGCCTATATCCCGATCATGCCGATGGCGCAGCTCTATGTGCTCATGGGCGAAGGCTGGGCCGAAGAGGCGGGGCTGGATCTGGAGCTGACCCGCTTCTCCTCCGGCCCGGCAATCGTCCAGGCCCTCGCCTCGGGCGAATACGGCGTCGTCTATTTCGGCATCGGTCCGGCGATGGTGGCCCGGGCCAACGGCATCGACGTCAAGGTGCTGGCCGCCAACGGCATCGAGCAGGTGGCGCTGATGGCGCGCGGCGACCTCGCCGGCAGGCTCGATAGCGCCGCCTCGGCGGCCGAGGGCTTCGCCGCCTTCCATGCCGAACAGGGCCGGCCGGCGAAGATCGCCACCCTGCCGCCGGGCTCGGTGCCCGACACGGTGTTGCAGCACTATCTGCAGGTCGTGGCCGAAATCGACCCGGCGGATGTCGAGGTGCTCGGCATGGGCGCCGGCCAGGTGCAACAGGCCCTGCTGTCCGGCGCCATCGACGGCGCCTCGATCCTGGAGCCGGTGCTGACCATCGTCGCCCAGCGCGACAGCACGGCTCGCATCGTCGCCACCGGCGGCGAGATGCTGGAGAACCAGCCGGGGGCGATCCTGGCCGTGCGCGAGCGCGCCATCGCCGCCCATCCGGCGGCGGTGCAGGCGCTGGTCGAGCTGCATGTCCGGGCGACCGAGTTGATCGTCGAAGATCCGCAACGCGCCGCCGCCCATGTCCACGCGGCGATCGGCCAGGGCCTGATCGACGAGGCGACGCTTTTCGCGGCGCTGACCTCCGAGCCGAACAACCAGATCGCCGACCCGCATTCGATCATCGAAGCGACCCGGCGCATGCACGACTTCCAGGCGGCGATCGGCACGCTGCGCAAGCCGGTACCGCTCGACGAGCTGTTCGAGACGCGGTTCTACGACGCGATCAAAGGCCGCTCGTGAGCGACGCCGCCGCGACCGCCGCTACGGCCGCTGCATCGGGGTCGCGGGCACGGGGCGGCGGCTTGGCGGCCGAGCGCTGGCTGTGGCCGCTGGCCGGGCTGGCGCTGTTCGTCGCGGCCTGGGAAGGGGCGGTGCGCGGCGGGCTGATGAACGCGGTGCTGGTGCCGCCGCCGAGCGACGTGGTGCCGGCGCTGTTCCGCGAGTTGGAAAGCGGCATGTGGGCCGGTGTCGTGGTCGCCAGCCTGCGCCACTATCTCGCCGGGGTGGCGATCGGCAGCCTGCTCGGCATCGCCGCCGGCATCGCGGTCGGCCTGTCGCCGAAGGTCGAGGCGGCACAGGCCGGAATCGCCCGGGTGCTGCGGCCGATCCCGCCGCTGGCCTGGATCCCCTTCGCCATCATCTGGTTCGGCGTTTCGGAGACGGCGGCCGGCTTCATCATCGCCATCGGCGTCTTTTGGCTGAACTACTTCTCCGCCCTCGGCGCGGTCCGCCAGATCGACCCGGGGCTGATCGAGTTGGCGCACAGCTTCGGCCAGGGCGGGCTGTGGCGGCGGCTGGCGAAGATCGTGCTGCCGGGCGCCGCGCCCGGCATCCTGACCGGCCTGCGCGCCGGCCTGGGCCAGGGCTGGATGACCGTGGTGGCGGCCGAGCTGTTCGGCATTCCCGGCATCGGCCAGCGCATGATGGAGGCGTCGGGCCTGCTGGCGACCGATATCGTCGCTCTCTACATGCTGACCATCGCCGCCCTCTACAGCCTGAGCGACCTCGTGTTCCAGCGACTGACCCGGCGGGCCCTGGCATGGATGCCGTGACGCCGCCCGCGCTCGCCCACCGATCCGCCGAGGCCGCCGCGCCGGCGATCGTCGAGGCCGAGGGGCTGTCCTTCGGCTTTCCCGGCGATGCCTCCGGTGCCCTGGTGCTGGAGGATTTCCACCTTGCCCTGCCGCGCGGCGGTTTCGTCGCCGTGGTCGGGCCGTCCGGGGTCGGCAAGTCGACGCTGCTGCGCGTGGTCGCCGGGCTGGTGCCGCAGACCCGGGGCCGGATCACGGTCGATGCCGCGGCCAACCCCGGCCGGCGGCCGGTCGCCACGGTCTACCAGGATGCCCGGCTGCTGCCCTGGCGCCGCGCGCTCGGCAATATCGAATTCGGCCTGGAGGGGCTGGTGGCGGACCGGCGCGAGCGCCGCGAGCGCGCCCGGACGGTGCTGGCCAAGGTCGGCCTCGCCGAGCATGCCGGAAAATGGCCGCACCAGCTCTCCGGTGGCCAGCGCCAGCGCATCGGCATCGCCCGGGCGCTCGCCGTCGAGCCCGACCTGCTGCTGATGGACGAGCCGTTCAGCGCGCTCGACGCCATCACCAGGCGCGGCCTGCAGGACGAGTTGCTGCGGCTGTGGCGCGACAGCGGCATCTCGGTGCTGTTCGTCACCCACGACCTCGACGAGGCGGTCTATCTGGCCGACCGGGTGGTGCTGCTGGCCGGCCGGCCCGGCCGGATCGTGGAGGAATTCTCCGTCGGGCTGCCGCGCCCGCGCGAGCGCGAGGGCGGTGCCTTCGGCGACACCGTCCGGACGATCCGCGCCGCCCTCGACGAGAGCTTCACCCATGGCGCCGGGATCTAGAACAGGTATGGGGGCGCCGCGCCTGCTGCTGCACGCGCCGACGGCCGGCGCGCTGGCCCGGGCGCGGTCGAACGCGGCGAACGTGATCGCCGCCGACCCCACGGCGGAGGTCCGCATCGTCGCCAATGCCGAGGCGGTCGCCGCCGCCCTGGCCGAGCCGGAACCGCGCACCGACCCGCTGCTGCTGCTGTGCGGCAACACCCTGCGCCGGCTCGACCGCGAGGCGCCGGCGCGGCTGGCGACAGTGCCGGTCGCCATGCTGGCGATCGCCGAGCGGGTCGGCGAGGGCTGGATCTATGTGAGGGCCTGAGGCGTCGGCGGACGTCAAAAAAGGGGACGCTCACCTTTTTTGCCATCCGGTGAGACGACGCTAAACAACTTGCGTATACGCCAAAAAAGGTGAGCGTCCCCTTTTTTGACCAGCCCCGCCCGTGATATCTTGGTCTATGGCTCGCTTAGCCCGAACCGTCTTCGCCGGAGTGCCGCACCATGTAGTGCAGCGCGGCAACCGGCGCGAGGACGTGTTCTTCGCCGACGCCGACCGGCGCGCGTATCTTGGCTGGCTCGCCGAGTACGCGAAGGTGGCCGACGTGGACGTCATCGCTTACTGCCTGATGACCAACCACATCCATCTGGTCGCCGTGCCGGCGGCCGCCGACGGCCTGCAGCGCCTGCTGAAGCCGCTGCATACGCGCTATGCGCTGCGGGTGAACCGGACGCGGGGTTCCGCCGGGCATGTCTGGCAAGGGCGATTCTTTTCCTCGGCTCTCGACGACGTCCATCTTTGGGCGGCGATACGCTATGTGGAACGCAACCCCGTGCGCGCCGGGATGGTACGCCGTGCCGAGGACCACCCCTGGTCGAGCGCGTCGGCCCATTGCGGCCTACGCGCCGACCCGGTGCTGACCCAGAGCCGGGCGTGGCGCGATAGGCTTGCGGCGATCGACGACTGGTCGGGCTGGCTCGCCGAGGACGTTGAGGCGACGCAGGTCGACCTGCTGCGCCGCCACCTCGACAGCGGATTGCCCTGCGGCTCGGATGCCTTCGTCTCCGGCCTCGAGGCGATCGCCGGGCGATCGCTGCGCTATCGTCCCCGCGGCCGGCCGCGCAAGGCGGCGATTGAGCCGGCATTGGGTCGGTAAAAAAGGGGACGCTCACCTTTTTTGCGTGCACGGAAGTCGTGGCGAGTCACTTCGCCGCCAAGCAAAAAAGGTGAG
>JABDIP010000346.1 GCA_013003675.1 Inquilinus sp. | reverse complement strand
GCACGTCGAAATGGGATTCGCCATGATAGGCCCGTCCGCGCCGGCCGCTCAGCCACAGCAGGCGGGTCTTGCCGTCCGGCAGCGCCGAGGCCGTCCGCACGGTGATATTGAAGGGCTCGCCATCGTTGCGCAGGCGCAGGAAGACGCGCCGCAGCTCCTTGGCATCCTGCTTGACCAGGGAGAGCTCGATGTCTTCCAGCGTGCGAACGGTGCCGGCGCCGAGCAGGCGGACAAAACCGTCGGACACCGCCAGCGCGCCGGCGGCGTCCCACCCGCAGCAGGATTCCGGAGAGGCGTCGAGAAAGGCTTCCAGCCGCGCCGTCTCCCGCTCGAAGTGCTCGGCCCGGGCGGCCTGCCGCCGGGCCTGCCGGCGCAGCGTGACAAAGCCGAAGATTGCGGCGGCGCCGAGAATCAGGCCAAGCGCGCCGCTGCCGACCAGCAGCGCCGACGACAGCGTTTGCGCCGCCGCCTCGCCGGCATGCAGGGCAACGGCGGCCAACACGGCGCCCGCCGGCAGAAACCGGAGTCGATCGGCCGTCCGCGGCCTTGGCCGGATGGTCGTAAACGCGGTGCGCACGAAGGCCAACTTACTGGAACTGCGACAACGGGAACAAGCGGGCAGTATCCGGACCGGGGCCGGATACCGCCGCCATGGGATCAATAACGATAGTGGTCGGGCTTGTAGGGTCCCGCATCCTCGATCCCGAGATAGGACGCCTGCGCCGGCGTCAACTCGGTCAAGGTCGCGCCGAGCTTCTTCAGATGCAGCCGCGCCACCTTCTCGTCGAGGTTCTTCGGCAGCACGTAGACCTTCTTTTCGTAGTTGGCGCTGTTCTGCCACAGCTCGATCTGCGCCAGCACCTGGTTGGTGAACGAGGCGCTCATCACGAAGCTGGGGTGGCCGGTCGCGCAACCGAGGTTCACCAGCCGGCCCTTGGCCAGCACGATCAGCCGCTTGCCGTCGGCGAACACCACCTCGTCGACCTGCGGCTTGACCTCCTCCCATTTGAGGTTGCGCAGCGCGTCGATCTGAATCTCGCTGTCGAAATGGCCGATATTGGCGACGATCGCCCGGTCCTTCATGGCGCGCATGTGGTCGATGGTGATCACGTCGACATTGCCGGTGGCGGTCACGAAGATGTCGCCGGCCGCGGCGGCCTGGTCCATGGTGACCACCTCGTACCCCTCCATCGCCGCCTGCAGGGCGCAGATCGGGTCGATCTCGGTGACCAGGACCCGGGCGCCCTGGCTGCGCAGGCTGGCCGCCGAGCCCTTGCCGACATCGCCATAGCCGGCGACCACGGCCACCTTGCCGGCGACCATCACGTCGGTCGCCCGCTTGATGCCGTCGACCAGGCTCTCGCGGCAGCCGTAGAGATTGTCGAATTTCGACTTGGTGACGCTGTCGTTGACGTTGATCGCCGGGACCTTCAGCGTGCCCTTCTTCGCCATTTCGTAGAGGCGGTGGACGCCGGTGGTGGTTTCCTCGCTCAGGCCGCGCACATCGTCGAGCAGTGCCGGATACTTCTCGTGCATGATCTGGGTCAGGTCGCCGCCATCGTCGAGGATCAGGTTCGGCCGCCAGCCATCCGGCGTCTCGACGGTCTGTTCGATGCACCACCAGAACTCCTCCTCGGTCTCGCCCTTCCAGGCGAAAACCGGGATGCCGGCGGCGGCGATGGCGGCCGCGGCCTGGTCCTGGGTGGAGAAGATGTTGCAGGACGACCAGCGAATGTCGGCGCCAAGCTCGATCAGCGTCTCGATCAGCACCGCGGTCTGGATCGTCATGTGCAGGCAGCCGGCGATTCGGGCGCCCTTCAACGGCTTGGTGGCGCCGTACTCCTCGCGCAGCGCCATCAGGCCGGGCATCTCGGTCTCGGCGATGGCGATCTCGCGGCGGCCCCAATCGGCGAGGCTGATATCGGCGACCTTGTAGTCGGTGAATCCACCGGCGTCGGGCATCTCGGGAATCCTTATCTGGGCAATGGATCAGCGGCGGCCACGGGCGGGCGCCGCCGCGCGGTGACGGTGTACCAGCGGCATCATCCGCCAGCAAGCATAAAGAATTCTTTATATATGAACGGCGGCCGTCGCGGTCGGCGGCGGCGCCCCCCTCACTCGATCTCGTTGAAATCGTCCAGCAGCGCGGCGATGCGGCCGGGGTCGCTCTGATCCATGATCATCCGGGCCCGGCGCATGGCGGCCACCGAATCCAGGCTGCGAACCCGTCTTTTCACCGCCAGCAGTTTCGACGGCGACATCGACAGATCGCGCAGGCCCAGCCCAACCAGCAGGCCGGTGAATCGCGGGTCGCCGGCAATCTCGCCGCACAGGCTGACCGGGATGCGGGCGCGCAGCGCCGCCTCGGTGGCGAACTGGATCAGCCGCAGCACCGCCGGGTGCAGCGGATTGTACAGATCGGCGACCTGCTCGTCGCCGCGGTCGATGGCCAGCGTGTACTGGATCAAATCGTTGGTGCCGATGGCGAAGAAATCGACCCCGGCGGCCAGGGCGTCGGCGCTCAGCGCCGCCCCCGGGACCTCGATCATCGCCCCCAGCGGCGGCGGCGGATCGGCGAACGGCACCCGCCGCCGCTTCAGCCGCTGCACCACCCGGGCCAGCGCGATGCGCACCGTGCGAACCTCGGCGATGCTGGTGATCATCGGCAGCAGGATGCGGATCGGTCCGTGCGCCCCGGCGCGCAGCATTGCCGCCAGTTGCCGGTCGAGCAGCTTCGGCTCGCGCAGGCTGAGGCGGATGGCGCGCAGGCCGAGCGCCGGGTTGGCCGACTCCCCGAAGCGGTCGCCGAGCGACGAGGCCAGCTTCTCGCCGCCGACATCGAGGGTGCGGATGGTGACCGGCCGGCCGTCCATCGCCGAGACGATGGCGGCCAGATCCTCGTATTGCTCGTCCTCGCTCGGCAGGTCGGTGCGGTTCATGAACAGGAATTCGGTGCGCAGCAGGCCGACTCCGTCGGCCGCCAGCCCGACCGCGTTGGATACCTCGCGCGGCAGTTCGAGATTGACCTGCAGGTTGATGTCGAGGCCGTCGCGGGTGCGCCCCGGCTCACCGATCAGCGCCCGCAGCCGGTGTCGGTCGGCGACCTGGTTGGCCTGCCGCCGCTCGTATTCGGCCAGCGTCGCCGGATCCGGGTCGACGATCACCGTGCCGCTGCCGCCATCGACGATAACCGTCTGGCCGGACGCCACCCCCGCCATCAGCCCGGCGACCCCGAGCACCGCCGGCAGACCCAGCGATCGGCCCATGATCGCGGTATGTCCCTCGGCGCCGCCCAGCGTCGTGGCGAAGCCGGCGACGCGTTTGGGGTCCATCAGCGCGGTGTCGGCGGGGGTGAGTTCCTCGGCGATGATGATGCTGCCCTCGCGCAGGGTGGCGAAAGCCTGGAACTTGCGGTCCGAGAGGTTGCGGATCAGCCGCGACCCGGCGTCGCGGATGTCCTGCACCCGGCCGGCCAGATAGGCGTCGTCCATCGCCATGAAGTGCTGGGCGATGTCGGCGACCTCGCTCTGCACGGCGTATTCGGCGTTGTAGCGGTCTTCCTCGATGCGCCGGTCGACGCCACGGATCAGCCGCGACCCGCTGAGGATCGCCTGATGGGCGTCGAGCAGGAACGCCAGTTCCTCCGCCGCCGAACCGGGCAGGGCGGACGCCTTGGCCCGCAGCTTCTTGATCTGGCGCAGCGACTTCGCCACCGCCGCCTGGAAGCGCTCGCGCTCGGCCGTGATCTCGCCGGGCAGGACGACGTATTCCGGGACCTGCTCGAAGCCGCTCTCGACCAGATGAACCGGGCCGATGGCGATCCCCGGGGATACCCCGAGCCCGGTCAGGACACGCTTCTCGGCGGCGGCCGGCTTCGCGGCTGTGCGGTCAGTCCTCATCGAACTTGCGGTTGATCAGAGCGACGATCGCCTTGACCGCCGCCGCCGCCTCCGCCCCGGTGGCGGTCAACGTTATGGTGCTGCCGAGGCCGGCGGCCAGCATCATCAGCCCCATGATCGAGTCGCCGCCCACATCCATGCCGTTGCGGGCAACCCGGACGGTCGCCCGATAGGTGCCGGCCAGCTTGACGAACTTCGCCGCGGCGCGGGCGTGCAGGCCGCGCCGGTTGAGGATCGTCACCGCCCGGCTGACGATTTCGTCGCGGTCCGTCTGTCCGGTCGACCTCACTTGTCCTCCGCCAGCAGACTGGAGGCGACGTTGATGTATTTCTGTCCGGCCTCGCGCGCCTGGGTGACGGCGGCGACCATCGGCTCCGCTTCGCGCACCTGGACCAGCTTGATCAGCATCGGCAGATTGATGCCGGCGATGACCTCGACCTTGGCCTGATCCATGATCGAGATCGCCAGGTTCGACGGCGTGCCGCCGAACATGTCGGTGAGCAGGACCACCCCGGCGCCGGAATCGACACGCGCCACGCTCTCGAGGATCTCCAGCCGGCGCTGTTCCATATCGTCGTCCGGCCCGATGCAGACGGCGGCGATGTTGTCCTGATCGCCGACCACGTGTTCCAGCGCGGCGATGAATTCCACCGCCAGCCTGCCGTGGGTCACCAGCACCATGCCGATCATCGCTGAATGTCCATGTCGTGGGCTCCTTCCGGTCGTCGCGCCGGTCACTCGGCCACAGGCAGTTCGCGGTGCTGCAGGCCGACGCGATAGCCCTGTTCCCCCATCCAGCCGGCCAGGCGTTCCGCCACGACGACCGAACGGTGGCGACCGCCGGTGCAGCCGATGGCGATCGTCAGATAGCTTTTTCCCTCTTGATTGTAACGCGGCAAGAGCGGTCTGAGCAGTCCCGTCAAACCGTCGAAGAAGGCCGGGAAGCCGGAATCGCCTTCAACCGCCTTGCGTACCGCCGCGTCGAGCCCGGTCATCGGGCGCAAATCGGGGTTCCAGTGCGGGTTGTCGAGGAAGCGGACGTCGAAGACGAGGTCCGCCTCGCGGGGCAGCCCTCGGCCGAAGGAAAACGAAGTGATGAAGACCGAGAGGCGCGGCCCTTCGGCGAGGGCAAAATGGCCGCCGATCAGCCGCCGCAGATCGTGGATCGACAGGGTCGAGGTGTCGATCGCCAGATCGGCATGCTCGCGTAGCGGCCCGACCGCGGCCTCGTCGGCCGCGATGCCGTCGACAACCGGCCGGTCGGCGGCCAGCGGATGACGCCGCCGGGTCTCGGTGTAGCGGCGTTGCAAAACGTCGGCATCGCAGTCGAGGAAGAGCAGGCGCACGTCCAGCCCATCCTCCTGGAGCAGCACCTTGTGCCATTGCAGAAGCGCCTCGGCGGTGAAGTTCCGGGTCCGGCTGTCGACGCCCACGGCGAGCGACCGCGGCCCATCGCGGCTGCGGCCGATCAGCGCCGGCACCAGCGTCAGCGGCAGATTGTCGACCGCCTCGTAGCCGAGATCCTCGAACGCGTTCAGCGCCGACGACATGCCGGCACCCGACAGGCCGGTGACCAGTACGATCCGGCGCGGCACTTCGGCGCCGAGCGGGGCGGGCGCGCTCATCCGTCCACCGCCACCGGCCAATGGCCGTCGGCCCGACGCAGCGCCGCGACCGCGAGACGCAGGACCGCCGGCGCCGACGGCCGGAACGGGTCGAGCTGGAGCAAGGGCAGCGTCACCCCGAGATAGGCGCAAGAGGTCGGATCCGGCAGGCGTTCGAGGGGCTCACCCGGCCTGAGGTCGACGACGAGGCCGAGCCTGACGGACGGCACCGTCGCCACCGGTACCGGGCCCAATCCGCGCACCTCCAGCAGCCCCGCCAGAGCGGCCGGCGGCCGTGCCACCACGGCGCCGGAATCGTCGCCCTCGCCCGGCGCCAGGTGCACACGATCGTCGGCGACCAGCGAGGCGCCGCCGTCGATCAGCCGGAGCGCCAGATCGGACTTGCCGCTGCCCGACGGACCGCGGAGCAGAATGCCGACGCTCTCGACGGCAACGCAGGTGGCGTGAACCGTTCCCATCGGGCCGAAAGTGGGCCGCGCCTGTCGGCCTGTCAATCGGCGGCGCCCCCTATCGCGCCGGGATCCGCACCGTGAAGCGGGCACCGCTCCGGTCGCGCCGGTTGGCGGCGAATATCTGCCCGTGATGGGCATCGACGATCTGCTTGGAGATGCTCAATCCCAGCCCGGAATGGGTGCCGAATTTCTCGCCGGCCGGCCGCTCGGTGTAGAACCGGTCGAAAATCGCCGCCACTTTCGACTCGGGAATGCCGGGCCCTTCATCCGCGATGGAGACGGCGACGACGCCGTTCTCGCGCCACGCCTTGATGGCGATGGTGCCGCCGGGCGGCGAGAACGAGATGGCGTTGCCAATCAGGTTGCGGAAGACCTGGACCAGCCGGTCCTCCAAGCCATTGACGTAGAGTACGTTGATCGGCGGCAGCGACAACTTGAGCACCGGGCCGCCATCCTCGAGCGTCGTCTCGTAGAGCTCGACCAGCATCCGCAGCATGGCGGCGATGTCGACCTCCTCGGCCTCGGCGCGCGACAGCTCGGCGTCGAGCCGCGAGGCGTCGGAGATATCGGTGATCAGCCGGTCGAGCCGCTGCACGTCCTCCAGGATGATCGTCATCAGCCGGCGCTGCTGATCGGCATCCTTGATGCGCGACACCGTCTCCACCGCGCTGCGCAGCGAGGTCAGCGGATTCTTGATCTCATGGGCGACGTCGGCGGCGAAATTCTCGATCGCGTCCATCCGCGCCCACAGGGCCGAGGTCATGTCGCGCAGCGCGCCCGACAGCTCGCCGATCTCGTCGCGGCGGCGGGTCAGATCGGGGATGAGTTGCTGGCGCCCATGGCCGCGCCGCACCTGTTCGGCGGCGGCGGCAAGGCGCCGAATCGGCCGGGTGATGGTGCCGGCGAGATAGAGCGACAACGCCACCGTCACCAGCAGCGCGACGCCGTAGACCTTGAGGATGTCCTCGCGGACCGACTGGATCGCCTTCTCCAGCTTTGCGGTGTCGCGGGTGACCAGGATGGCGCCCATCACCGCCCGCAGCCGCTGCACCGGCACCGCGACGCCGAGGATCTTGCCGCCGCCCGGGACGGACCAGATCTGCTGGCCGATATTGCCGGACAGGGCGCGCATGACCAGCGGGTAGTCGGTGGCGGTCTGCAGCGGCCGCTCGGCATAGGCCGGCCAGCCCTTGCGCTCGGGCACCTGCTGGGTGATCCAGCCATAGATCTCGTCGAACACGTCACGCAGCCAGACATTGTCGTCCGCCGGCCGCAACAACTCGATCTCGATCACCCCGCCGCCGATCAGCAGCCGACTGTCGGCCAGCAGCGAGCCGTCGGTGGCGAACAGCCGGGTTCGGGTATCGGTGGTCTCGTAGAGGCGACGCACCATCTGGCGCCCGCGCTCCGGGTCGAGGTCGAGACGGATGTCGGGGTCGCCGACGATGGCGCCTTCGGCCAACGCCCCGGCGAAGATCAGCGCCTCGGTGCGCAGCGACTCCATCTCGGCCTGGATCAGCCGTTCCTCGTAGCGGCCGAGATAGAGCAGACCGCCGACCAGAATCATCAGCGCCAGCAGGTTGATCGCCAGCACCCGCGCGGTCAGTTTCGAGAAGATGCGCCGCTGCCGGCTCGGCGCGCGCGACTCCACCGGCGGTGGTGCATCGCCCCGCCCCACCGGTCGCGACCAACCGGTTCGCGGCGCCGCGGCGCCGGAGCGGGCCCCTTCGCCCGACCCTGCCCGAGACGCCAAGTCGGTCGGCGCCCTCAGGCCCGATCGGGTCTCAAGCCTCATCCGGTCTCGGCCGTCTCCTTGTACCGGTAACCGACGCCGTACAGCGTTTCGATCTGCGAGAAGTCGGCATCGACCACCTTGAACTTCTTGCGGATTCGCTTGATGTGGCTGTCGATCGTCCGGTCGTCCACATAGATGTGCTCACCATAGGCCGCATCCATCAGCACGTCGCGGCTTTTCACATGGCCGGGACGGCTGGCCAGCGCCTTGACGAGCAGGAACTCGGTCACCGTCAACTCGATCGGCTGCCCTTTCCAGGTGCAGGCATGGCGGTTGGAATCGAGCACCAGATCGCCGCGCACGACCACTTCGCTGGGGTCGGACTCCTCGCCGGAGGCGGCCAGTTCGCCGCGCCGCAGCAGCGCGCGGATGCGTTCGATCAGCAGCCGCTGGGAGAACGGCTTCTTGATGTAGTCGTCGGCCCCCATGCGCAGGCCCAGCAGTTCGTCGACCTCGTCGTCCTTGGAAGTGAGGAAGATCACCGGCAACTGCGATACCTTGCGCAGCCGGGTCAGCAATTCCATGCCGTCCATCCGCGGCATCTTGATGTCGAGCACCGCGAGATCGGCCGGACGCGACGTCAATCCGCGCAGCGCCTCGTCGCCGTCGGCGAACGTACGGACCTCGAATCCCTCCGCCTCCAGGGCGATGGATACCGAGGTCAGGATATTGCGGTCGTCATCGACCAGGGCGATGGTTTGGCCCACTGCGCCGTTCCTCCATCCCTCCAGGGCCGTCGCCCCGGATTGCGCGAATTTGTAGCACCGGAAACTCGACCCCCAATATGGCGCATTTGCGGCTGAGGTTTTAGGCGAATCATCGCGAAAACGGCGCCTCGCCCGCCCGACTCAGGCAACGGAGAATGGCGTCGATAGCCAACCACCGCCCAGCCACCCAGCGTCGGTATCCTCATGGGCGGCCGGGCGGGGAGTGGGCGGGAACCGTTTGAAGGAAAAACGAGCTGGTGTCATGGTTTCGAAGTTTGGCACATTTCGTGTGCCGAGTTTCGGAAGCTGAATGACACTAGAATCAAACAGTTAGTGTCCCTTTGCTCCTGGAATTCGCGATTGCGAATTTCAGAATCGGGACACTAGCGAATCGTCCGCAGCCGCCGAACCGCGTCGATCAGGGCGGCGCGGATGCCCGGTTCCATCGCCGAGTGCCCGGCGTCGGGAACCACCACATAGCGCGCCTCGGGCCAAGTCCCGCGCAGATCGTCGGCGCTGGCGATCGGGCAGACGATGTCGTATCGGCCGTGCACGATCGTCGCCGGGATGTCGCGCACCCGGTCGATCCTGGCCAACAGCTTGTCTTCCGGGTCGAACAGGTTGTTGCGGAAATAGTGCGCCTCGATCCGGGCGAGGCCGAGGGCGTGCGTATCCTCGCCAGCGGCGACCACGGTCTCCGGGTTCGGCAGCAGGGTCGAGCAGGCGCCTTCGTACATGCTCCACGACCGGGCCGCCGGAAGGTGCACCCGCGGGTCGGGGTCGATCAGCCGCCTGTAATAGCCCTCCAGCAGGTCTTGGCGCTCATCCGCCGGCAGGAATCCGCTGAACGCGCCCCAGGCCTCCGGAAAGACCGCGCGCATGCCGTAGAGGAACCAGTCGATCTCCCGCCGGCGCATCAGGAAGATGCCGCGCAGCGTAAGCGACAGCACCTGCGCCGGGTGCTCCTGGGCGTAGGCGAGGGCCAACGTGCTGCCCCACGACCCACCGAAGACATGCCAGCGGCGGATCTTCAGATGCCGGCGCAACGCCTCGATATCGGCGATCAGATGCTCAGTGGTGTTGTCGGCCAATTCGCCGAGCGGCCGCGACCGTCCGGCGCCGCGCTGGTCATAGATGACGCTGCGGTAGTGCTCCGGGTCGAAGAAGCGCCGATGCACCGGCGAGGCGCCGGCGCCCGGGCCGCCGTGCAGGAACAGCATCGGCACGCCGTCCGGGCTGCCGCACTGCTCCCAATAGAGGCTGTGCACCGCGCCGACCTTCAGGTAACCGGTCGCGAACGGCTCGACGGGAGGATAGATGACGTCGCGCGGCATGCGGCGGTCTCCGGAACCAACTGGCTTCAACGGCGGTGATTTTAGGCAGCGGCGGACGAAGAGGCAAAAGCTCCTGCAGCGTCCGATGGTATCGGCTAGAAGATTGGGCGATGCGCGCACCCCTGTTTCTTCTCGCCGTCCTGATTTCGCTGTCGGCGCATGCCGAACCGTCCGGACTGATCCGCGACGGCGCGGCGCGGGTGGTGGGGATTGTCGACGGCGACACCGTCATGCTCGACAGCGGCGTCGAAGTCCGGCTGGTCGGGCTGCAGGCGCCGAAGCTGGCGCTGGGCCGCCGCGGCTTCGTCGAGTGGCCGCTTGCCGACCGGTCGCGCGACGCCCTGGCGGACCTTGTCCTCGATCGGCGGGTGACCTTGGCCTATGGCGGCAGACGGGTCGACCGACATGGCCGCGCGCTGGCGCATCTGATCAACGAGGACGGGCTCTGGGTCCAGGGGGAGATGCTTCGGCTCGGCATGGCCCGGGTCTACAGCTTCGCCGACAACCGCACCGCGGTGGCCGAGATGCTGGCCGCCGAGGGCGAGGCGCGCGCCGCCGGCGCCGGCATCTGGAACCATCCGTTCTATGCGGTCCGCACGGTGGAAGAGGCCGACCGGCTACACGACAGCTTCCAACTCGTCGAGGGGGTGGTCATCGACGCCGCCAAGGTGCGCGGTCGCGTCTACCTCAATTTCGGCACGAACTGGCGCGACGATTTCACCGTCAGCATCGCCCCCTCCGATGTCCGGGCCTTCGGCGAGGCGGGTCAGGACCCGCTGGGTCTGACCGGCCGGCGGGTGCGCGTGCGGGGCTGGATTTACGAGCGCAACGGCCCGATGATCGACGCCACGCATCCAGAACAAATTGAACTGATCGAGGACGTTGAATGACCGATTCGTTCCGGCGCCGCCTGAGCCCGCTCGCCGCGCTTCTCCTTGTTGCCCTGGGCGCCGCCGGTTGCGCCATCAACCCGGCGACCGGCCGCCAGCAATTGGCGTTGATCAGCCCGCAGCAGGAGGCGGCGATCGGGGCGCAGGAATTCCCGCGCATGGTCGAGCAGTTCGACGGTGTCTACCCCGACACCCGTCTCGCCGCCTATGTCGAGCGTATCGGCCGCTCGGTCGCCGTGACCACCGAGACCCCGGGGGCGCCGTTCCGCTTCGCGGTCCTGAACAGCGAACTACCGAACGCCTTCGCGCTGCCCGGCGGCTATGTCTCGGTCACCCGGGGCCTGCTGGCGCTGGCCAATGACGAGGCGGAACTGGCTGGCGTCCTGGCCCATGAGGTCGCCCATGTTACCGCCCGGCACAGCGCCGAGCGCTACAGCCAGTCGACCCTGGCGCAGCTTGGCATCGGCGTGCTCGGCGCCGCCACCGGCAGCCAGGAACTGGCGCAGGCGGTAGGGGCGGGAGCCCAGCTCTATCTGCTGAGCTACAGCCGCGATCAGGAATCGGAGGCCGACACCATCGGCATCCGATACATGACCAATGCCGGCTACGACCCGCAGGCGATGAGCAGCTTCCTCGCCCAGCTCGACCGGTCGGAACGGCTGGATGGCCTGATCGACGGCGGCTCCACCGGCGGCACCGTCCCGGGCTATCTCCGCAGCCATCCGCGCACGGCGGACCGGGTCCGGCAGGCGGCGGCCGTCGCCGCGCAGGCGGCGGGCCGCTCGTCCAGACGCAACCGCGATGCCTATTTCGACATGATCGACGGCATGGTCTGGGGCGAGAGCGGCAACAACGGCTTCGTGCGTGGCACTACCCTGGCCCATCCGAATCTCGGTTTCCTGTGGCGGGCGCCGGACGGGTTCTCCCTCGAGCACAGCGGCGAACGGGTGATCGGCAGCGGACCGGGCGAGGCGCGGATCATCTTCGACACCGCGGCGCCCCAGCGCCGCGGCCCGGCGATCGCCTATCTGACCGACGAATGGGCGCGCAACCGCACCTTGGCCGGTCTCGAGCGCATCGACGTCAACGGCTTCGAGGCGGCGACGGGGACGTTCCAGGCACCGACCGACGCCGGTACGCGTGACATCCGGGTCGTCGCCATCCGCCTGGCCGCCGACCGCTTCGCCCGGTTCATCTTCCTGACGCCGCCGCAGAGGACGGCGCAGATGGCGCCGGCCCTGCAGCGGACCACCTTCAGCTTTCGACCGATGACGCGATCGGAGAGCCAGGCTTACGGTCCGCTGCGCATCGATGTCGTCCCGGTGCGGCGCGGCGATACCGTGACCTCGCTGGCCCGGCGCATGGCCTTCGACGGCCACCAGGTCGAGCGGTTCCTGGCGCTGAACGGGCTGGACCGCGGCGCCGCGCTGCAGGCCGGCGAGCGGGTCAAGCTGATCGTCGAGTAGGGCAGGCGGCCGAGCCGGCGGCGCTCATGCCTCGCCGATCAAATCGCCGACGGTATCCGCCCGTTCGCGCAGAAAACCGCGCATCTTCGTCAGCGCCCGGTGCTCGAGCTGGCGGATACGCTCCTTGCTGACGCCGAGTTGCTTGCCCAGAGCCTCCAAGGTATCGCCGTCGTCGCGCAGCCGGCGCTGCCGGATGATCACCTGCTCGCGCGGGCTGAGCTTGCCGATCGCCTCGGCCAGCCAGCGCGACCGTGTCGCACTGTCGCGCAATCCGATCACCACATCCTCCGGCGTGGGACGGCCATCGGCCAGGGTATCCTGCCAATCCATATCGCCGGTCGCGGCGATCGGCACATTCAACGACTGGTCGCCGCCGGACAGGCGCATTTCCATCGTCTCGACTTCGCCGACATTCACCCTCAGCTCCGCGGCGATCGTCTTCCGACCCTCATCCGACAGGCGATTCGACGACGCGCTTCTGATTCGCGCCTGCAACCGGCGGAGGTTGAAGAACAGGGATTTCTGCGCGGCGGTCGTTCCGGTGCGGACGATCGACCAGTTGCGCAGCACATAGTCCTGCATCGCCGAGCGGATCCACCAGGCGGCATAGGTCGAGAACCGCACCTCGCGCTCCGGTTCGAAACGGGCGGCCGCCTGCATCAGGCCGACATTGCCCTCCTGCACCAGATCGCCGGCCGGCAGGCCGTAGTTGCGAAACCGGCCGGCGGTGCTGACCACCAGCCGGGCGTAGGCCCGCACCAACGCATGCAGCGCCGCCTCGTCGGTCTCGTCGCGCCACCTGCGGGCGAGTTCGAATTCATTCTCCCGGCTCAACAGCGGTTCGTTCATCGACCGCTTGATGTAGGCGAGATTTGCGCGCTGGGTCTCGGAACCGTCGATATGCGCCATGTCTGCCTCCTCGCGGCCGGGTCTGGAACCGATCGGTTCCTTCGTCTTCCTTGAGTTTCTACGTCACCGGGGCCGGATCGGATTTGCCGCGGCCCGACCGTTCCGGCGAGGGTTACGGACACCCTCCGACAGTCAGACAATCGATGCCGCGGAATTGTTCCCATCCCGAGGACGGTCGGGCCGAAATGGGCCGGCGCATCGTCGGTTCAGGCGGCCTGGACGCGTTAGCAGGCTGCTGAAGAATCGGCTTTGAGGGTCGATTTTCGCCTGTTTGGTTGTTGCAGGCGCTGCCTCTTGGCGGGCTTTGAGGTGTTTTTTCTCTTGGACAAGAGGGTTTTCGGCATTCCGGACAGACTCATCCCATGGCCAGGAGCTTGGGTATCCGGATCAGGTTGTAGGCGGCGGCGGTGAAGGTGAACATCCAGCCGACGCGCGGCACGCCGCGATGCTGGGTTTTGGCGAGGCCGCCGGTGGTCTTGATCCAGCCGAAGCCCTCCTCGATGCGCTTTCGGATGCGCTGGCTGATGGCGTAGCCCGGATGGCGGGTGGTGCGCCGGTCGATGGCGGTCTTGCGCCGTTTGCCGGTCTTGGTGACGTGACCGTCGATGGCGATGTGCGGGGTGACCTTTCGGGCGCGCAGATCTGCGACGAAGCCGCTGACATCATAGGCCTTGTCGGCGCCGAGGGTGATCCGCCGTTTGGGACGGCGCTCGATCAAGGCGAGCGCCGCCTCGCGCTCGGCGGTGCCGCTGGCCGGCGTCAGCGCCGTGTCGACGATCAGGCCATTGCGGTTTTCCATCAGCAGATGGCCCATGAAGCACAGCCGGCTCGACTGCCCATCCCCCTTGCGATAGAGCCGGGCGTCGGGATCGGTGGTCGAGGCATGGGTCTCATTGGACCGCTTCTCGCCCTTGAAGTCGCGCTCGGCATTGCGCCCCGGCGCGGGCGGGCCGTCGTCGGGGCGGTCTTTCGGGCGGAAGCTCTTCATCGACGCCCAGGCCTCGATCAGCGTGCCGTCCACCGAGAAGTGCTCTTGGCTCAGCAGCGCGCGCACCCGCTTCTGGTTCAGCACCGCCGCCATGAACTGCGCCGCGATGTCGCCTTCCAGCAGACGGTCGCGGTTCTTCGAGAACACGCTGGCGTCCCACACTGCGGCATCCATCGGCAGGCCCACGAACCAGCGGAACAGCAGATTGTAGTCGAGCTGCTCCATCAGCTGCCGCTCAGAGCGGATCGAGAAGAACGCCTGCAGCAGCAGCGCCCGCAGCAGCTTCTCCGGCGGAATCGACGGACGGCCCACCTTGGAATAAAGCCGCTCGAACGCCGGCGACAGAACCTCAAGCGCCTCGTCCACCATCGCCCGGATCGACCGCAGCGGATGGTCCGACGGAACCCGAGCCTCGCAGCTCACATAGGAAAACAACCCCTCCGACCGAGCATCCTCGCCACGCATAACCGCCTCCGATCCGTCTTTCGACAGAACCAGAGAATCACAACGGCGCAATCTCCGCGAGCGGGTCTTTCAGCAGCCTGCTAGATCAAGATCGTCTCAGATCGAATCGATCTGAAGCGTGAATCTCGATCTCATTCAACAGATTAGAGACTGATTCACGGATTACGCCGATTGGGCGTAATCCGATCAGGCTCTAGACTTCGATCAGCTCGCGGATCTGTCCCTGCGGATCGATCCGGGCGGCGGCCAGCTTTCCGCCATGGCCGCAGCCGGCATCGAGGGTCACGCCGATGTCGCCGACGGCAACGCCGCCCCTGGCCGGGTCGAACCCGCGAACGACCCGATGGACCCCGAAGAACGGCTCGCTCAATCCGGCGAAATCGCCGCCGCCCCACCAGAAGCTGTCACCCTGCGCCGACAGCGGTCGGGCCGGGTCGATTCCGGCGCTGACGAACAGGACCCGGCCATCCTCGGTGTAGGCGGCGCGGCGCAGCGCGGAATACAGGCTGACATGCCCCGGCGCATCGCGCATCGCCCCGCGCAGCCGATTGGTCCAGCGGGTGAGCTGCACCGCCCCGTCGCGGGCCGCCGCCAGGCCTTCTTCCACACCGCCGCCATAGGCGTGCAGGGTCTCGGCGACGCCCTGGCCCAGCATCCACTGCAGCACGTCGCGCGGATTCGGCGCGAACTGAAGCTGCAACAGCTTCTGCCACATCTCCTCCTGGGCGCCGCGCAGATAGACGATGTCGGAGACCAGCATGCCGGGCAGGGCCAGCAGTTCGCGCCGGAAACTCAGGATCTCGGCGACGGTTTCCGTCACCGCCGCGCCGCGGCCGACCAGATTGCCGAGATAGACCAGCCGGTCGCCCGGGCTGAACTCCCCGGCGATGTGGTCGTGAAGTGCGATCAGCCGGTCGATCTCCGCGTGGACCGCGCCGATCGCCCAGATCCGCCGCGGTCGGCCGAGAGAGGCGAATCTGGCACTGTCGGAAGATGAGCTGATCGCCGGCACGGCCTGACGCTGTTGGATGGGAATGGGCGAATCGCCGGCAGTTTAGCCGGATCGGCCGTCGGCAAAAGCGGCAATTCTCAGGCATTCCGGCCGATCCATGGGCGGGGCGCAACGAAACGGGGCCGCCGGATGATCTCCGGCGGCCCCGTCCGATTCGTCCGGCGCCTCGCTTGGCGCCCGTGACAGCCGTCAGGCCGCCTTCGTCAGCACCTGCTCCAATCGCTCGGTGGCGCGCATCTCGTCGATCTTCTCGACCGCCGCCAATTCGCGCGACAACCGCTCCAGCGCCGCCTGGTAGATCTGGCGCTCGCTGTAGGATTGCTCCGGCTGATCGGACGAACGGTGCAGATCGCGCACCACCTCGGCGATCGAAACCGGATCGCCGGAGTTGATCTTGGCCTCGTATTCCTGCGCCCGCCGGCTCCACATGGTGCGGCGCACGCGGCTGCGGCCCTTCAGAGTCTCCATCGCCGTCTTGATGCGGTCCTTGGAGCTCAGCTTGCGGAGCCCAGCCTTCTTGGCCTTGCTGGTCGGGACCTTGAGCGTCATGCGCTCCTTGTCGAAGTTGATCGAATAGAGCTCAACTTCCATTTCGCCGAGCCGATGGGTTTCGATGCCGGCGATGCGCCCGACCCCATGGGCCGGATAAACCACGTAATCGCCGACGCTGTATTCGAGTTGATGCGACATTCCAGTATACTCAGCCCCACAAGTTGTTCATGCCATGTTCGCGCCACCGTCCACCGGCTCCCCAATTGCCGCACATCGACCGGTGCTTGGCTGGCGACTGCCGTCCGAGCAGGCGAGTGACGCTATCCGCGAAAACGCGGTCGCACCCCAACCGGGGACCGGCTTCGGAAAAGGAACGGCACCCGCCATATCGACGGCCGGGCGCAACCTGCAACCCGGCCAGACCATTACTATAGCGTAAAATGCCTTCGTTTTAAAGGGTTACGGTGAGACGGGCCGAAAAGCGGTTAACAAAGCCCGCCGAGCCCAGGGAGTCCTTAGGACTCGTCAAGTGCCCGACCCCGGTCCCGGATCGAAGTGCTTCTCGAATTTGTCCGGCACTTCTCGCCAATCGTCTGAATCGGCAGGGGGATCTTTCTTGCGTGTGATATTGGGCCACATTTCCGAATATTGCCGATTCATCTCCAACCATTTCTCCGCGGCGTCGCCCTCGGTGTCCGGCTTGATCGCCTCGATCGGGCATTCCGGCTCGCACACCCCGCAATCGATGCATTCGTCGGGGTGGATGACGAGCATGTTCGCGCCCTCGTAGAAGCAATCGACCGGACAGACCTCGACGCAGTCGGTCAACTTGCACTTGATGCAGGTCTCGGTGACGACGTAAGGCACGCTTGCTCTCCAGTTCTGCGATCGCCGCG
This sequence comes from Inquilinus sp., assembly GCA_013003675.1. Classification (GTDB taxonomy): domain Bacteria; phylum Pseudomonadota; class Alphaproteobacteria; order DSM-16000; family Inquilinaceae; genus JABDIP01. Next base: position 3,336 of record JABDIP010000346.1, on the reverse strand, counting down.
GCGGCGAGCCGCGCCCGCCGTCGTTGCGCAATCAGGGTTGGTCGGTGGATCCAGGCTCGTCGATATGATGACGTCGCATGGCCCGCTTGCGCGCGGCGCCGCTGTCCTGGTCGGAAACGTTGAGCATGCCGGTCATGCGCCGCAGGAGCTGGGCTTCCAACTCATGCAGACTGCCATCGGCATAGGCGACGTCCCACATCATCTCGATCAGTTGCACGCGTTCGGCTTGGCTGAAGCGCTCGCGCACGGTTCGGGTGAAACCGTAAAGCTGGACCGATCCGGCCGTCGCGTCGCGCGCCGCGTCGATCAGCGCCTCCGCCTCGGCGGTCTCGAGACCGAAGCGCCAGCGCACCAGCTCGCCCACCCTTTCCAGCTCCGCCGGATCGAGGCAGTCGTCCATGCGCGCCGCCTCGACCAGCAGCACGGCCGCGGCGAGGTGCAACTCGTCGGCGCTGTGTTCGCGCTCGAGCGCCTCCTCGGCACCGGTCAGCAGGGCTTTCAGACGGCCGATCATGGCGTTGCGTACCACTCCGGCGTCCGAGCGGCAACCCCAAGGAACCTGGGGTTTCTCGGTGCTCGGAGCAGAGTGCCGGACGGTCCTATTCGCGGCCGATCAGCCGGTCGGTGTCGCGCCGCTCCTTCTTTGTCGGCCGGCCGCCGCCGCGACCGCGTTCGGGCGCCGCCAGACGCGGCATCGCCGTCTCGCTGCTCGGCGCGCCAGATCCTCATAGAGGGTCTGGGCCTCGGTCGCCGGGCCGCGCCTGGTGCCGAGCCCCAGCACCTTGACGATCCGGACGTGGCGGCCCTGGACGAAGGTCAGCACCTGGCCCGGCCGCAGCGGCGTGTGGGCCTTGCCGACAGCCGCGCCGTCGAGCCGCACCTTGCCGCCGGCGCAGACCGCGCTCGCCAGGGTGCGCGACTTGAAGAAGCGCGCGTACCAGAGCCATTTGTCGATGCGCAGCGCCGCCTCGCTCATGACCGGCGCCGCGTCGCGAGATCCTTGAGCTCGGCGAAGGGCGACTCCGTCGACGGCTGCCGCCGCCCTTTGCGGCGGCCCGGGCGGGCCGGCGGCCGGCGATAGAGGGGCTGGCCGTCCTCGCCGGGCTGCGCGCGATAGCCGAGCAGCGCCAGCATCGGCGGCAACTCGGCCACCGTCGTCCCGACCAGCCGGGCAAGCTGCGGCGTCGCGGCGAAGGGTCCGATCCGGCGCAACCGTGCCGCCATCGCCGCCAACCGCTCCAGACAGTCGAGCCGGACCGCCCGCCCGGCGCCCGGCCAATAGCCGCAGCAGCGGTAGAACGAGGCCGGCACGCCCGGTTCCATCGCCACCGACAGGCAGCCCGCCGGCGGCGGCGTTGGCGCCTGCCGGTTGGCGACCGCCCACAGCAGCGCGTTCATCGCTATCGCCCGCGGTTTCAGCGCCGGCGTCAGGAAGACATGCGCGGTCCCGATCCGAACGCCGAGCGCCGACAACGCCCGGCGGTCGGCCTTGGCCAACGATCGCAGCAGCGGCTCCAGTTCGGCGCGCCGGCACGCCCCGAGCGACTCGACAAGCTGATAGGCGATGCCGCGCGCCGATCCGGTCAACTCGGCGTCGCGCAGCCGGAACAGCGGCGCCATCGCGACCGACAATCGGCCGGCGAACCAGGTTTGCAGCCGTTCCGCCACGCGGTCACGCGCCGCCGGCTCCAGCAACTCGCTCGGCAGCGGCCGCACCGCCGGCGACAGCAGATCCGGCCCGGGCACCAGCCGCGCCACCGGGTCGCCATTCCACAGCAGGGTGCCGGTCGGCTCCGCCGGGTCGTCGCTCAACGCAAAGACATCATCCGCGTCGGACTCGAAGCGGCGGACCCGGGCGGCGATCTCGTCGCGCAGGGCGCGGCGGGCGACACTCAACAGGGCGCGGGCATCGTCGCCCTGCACGGCGCTGTCGACCATGAAGCGGAACCCGTCGAGCCGGCCGACGAACTCGCCCTCGACCAGCACCTCGCCGGAGCGGGTGACGGCGCCGGCCAATCCGCCGCCATCGGCGAGGCGTCGCACCAGCACCGTCGCCCGGCGGTCGACGAACCGCTGTGTCAGCCTGTCATGCAGCGCGTCTGAGAGCCGGTCCTCGATCGCCCGCGCCCGCTCCTGCCAATGCCGCGGATCGTCCAGCCACTCGGCGCGATGGGCGATGTAAGTCCAGGTCCGGGTGTGGGCGATACGGGAGATCAGCGTGTCGATGTCGCCGTCGGTTCGGTCGAGCCGCGCGGTCTGGCGGCCGACCCAGTCGGGATCGAGGCGGCCCCCGGCGCCGGCCAATTGGCGGAATATCCGCCCCAGCATCCGCGTGTGGTCGTCGGACAGCACCTTGCGGAAATCCGGAATCCGGCAGACCTCCCACAACAGGCGGGTCGCCGCCGGATTGTCGGCCAGGCGCGCCAGGTCCGGATCGCGGGCGAGGGCGGCCAGGGCGAGTTGATCGTCGGCCTCGGGCGAGCGGTGCAGATCAGCCGAGGGCGGGGCCCACCGCAGGCTGCGCAGCAGCAGGTCGGGGCTGCGGAAATCCAGATCGGTGTTGCGCCACATCAGCGCCGTCAGCGGCTCGAACTCATGCGCCTCGACCGCCGCGGCGACCGCCTCGTCCAGCGCCCCAGCGGTGGCGGTGGTGCCGAAGGTGCCGTCGGCCATGTGGCGGCCGGCACGGCCGGCGATCTGTGCCACCTCCGTCGCCCGCAATCGGCGCGCCACGCGGCCGTCGAACTTCGCCAGCCGGGCAAAGGCGACATGGTCGATATCCATGTTCAGCCCCATGCCGATGGCGTCGGTGGCGACCAGGTAGTCGACCTCGCCGGCCTGATACATGTCGACCTGGGCGTTGCGGGTGCGCGGGCTGAGCGCCCCCAGCACGACCGCCGTGCCGCCCCGCTGCCGGCGCAGCAGCTCGGCGGTCTCGTAAACGTCGGCAGCCGAAAAGGCGACCACGGCGCTGCGCGGCGGCAGCCGCGTCAGCTTGCGATAGCCGGTGTGGGTCAGGCTGGAAAGGCGCGCCCGGGTCTCGAACGCCGCCCGCGGCACCAGCCGGCGCAGCAGCGGCCGAATCGTCTCGGCGCCGAGAAACATGGTCTCCTCGCTGCCGCGGGCCGACAACAGGCGCTCGGTGAAGACATGGCCGCGCTCGGGGTCGGCGCAGAGCTGGATCTCGTCGATCGCCAGGAACTCGACCAGCCGGTCGACCGGCATGCTCTCGACGGTGCAGACGAAATAGTCGGGATTGGCCGGCAGGATCTTCTCCTCGCCGGTCACCAGCGCCACCCGCGACCGGCCCTTCAGCCGCACCACCCGGTCATAGTT
>JABDIP010000158.1 GCA_013003675.1 Inquilinus sp. | reverse complement strand
GTGACCGACCGTCTCGTCATCGCCCTGGCCCAGATCAACCCGGTGGTCGGCGATATCGCCGGCAACCTGGCCAAGCTGCGTGCAACACGGGCCGAAGCCGCCGCCGCCGGGGCCGACCTCGTCGTCTTTTCCGAATTGGTGGTCAGCGGTTACCCGCCCGAGGACCTCGTCCTCAAGCCGGCCTTCCTCGGCCTGGTCGCGGAGGCGGTGAACGCCCTGGCGGCGGAGACCGCCGATGGCGGCCCGGCGCTGATCGTCGGCGCCCCCTGGCGGCACGAGGGATCGACCTACAATGCCGCGCTGGTCCTCGATGGCGGCACGGTGACGGCGGCTCGATTCAAGCACGATCTGCCGAATTACGGCGTCTTCGACGAGAAGCGGGTGTTCGCTGCCGGCCCGCTACCGGGGCCGGTCGCGGTGCGCGGCGTGCGCCTCGGCCTGATGGTCTGCGAGGACATGTGGACGCCGGACGTGACCGAATGCCTGGAGGAATCCGGCGCGGAAATCCTGGTGGTGCCGAATGGCAGCCCGTTCGAGACCGACAAGATCGACCGGCGGGTCGGCCTCGCCGTCGCGCGGGTCACCGAGAGCGGCTTGCCGCTCGTCTACGTCAACCAGGTCGGCGGCCAGGACGAACTGGTGTTCGACGGCGGCTCCTTCGTCATCGGCCGCGACAAGGCGCTGAAGGTTCAGGCCCGCGCCTTCGACACCGATCTGCAGCTCTCGACCTGGACCCGCGACGAGGCCGACGACGGCTGGGATTGCGCGGTCGGCGGCCTCACGAAGCCGTCGGAGGGGCTGGAGGCGATCTACTGCGCCATGATGCTGGGCCTGCGCGACTACGTCGCCAAGAACCGCTTCCCCGGCGTGCTGCTCGGCCTGTCCGGCGGCATCGACAGCGCGCTCTCCGCCGTCGTCGCGGTCGACGCGCTGGGGCCCGACCGGGTGCGCTGCGTGATGATGCCGTCGCCCTATACCTCGACCGAAAGCCTGGAGGATGCGGCGCAAGTCGCCCGCCTGCTCGGCACCCGCCTCGACAGCGTATCCATCGAGCCGGCGATGCGGGCCTTCGACGGCATGCTGGCGCCGCTGCTCGACGGCATGGAGAGCGGCACGACGCCGGAGAACGTCCAGGCCCGCTCGCGCGGCATCACCCTGATGGCGCTCAGCAACACCACCGGTGCCATGGTGCTGTCGACCGGCAATAAGTCGGAGATGTCTGTCGGCTATGCCACCCTCTACGGCGACATGTGCGGCGGCTATTCGGTGCTCAAGGACGTTTACAAGACCACGGTCTTCGAGCTGTCGCGCTGGCGCAACCGGCAGCGCCCGGCGGGCGCCCTGGGCCCGCCCGGCCGGGCGATGCCCGAGCGGGTGATCACCAAGCCGCCCTCCGCCGAGCTCAAGCCCGACCAGACCGACCAGGACACCCTGCCGCCTTACGACGCGCTGGACGACATACTGCAATGCCTGGTGGAACACGAGCGGGGCATGGAAGAGATCGTCGCCCGCGGCCACACGGCGGAGACCGTCAACCGCGTCTGGCGCATGCTCGACCGCGCCGAATACAAACGCCGCCAGGCCCCGCCGGGCGTGAAGCTGACCCGGCGCTCGTTCGGCAGGGACCGGCGCTATCCGATCACCAACGCCTTCGTGGATTTGCTGGGGTAGGGGACGGCGAATGCTCGAAATCTGGGGCCGGCGGAATGCCAGCAATGTGATGCCGGTGATGTGGGCGGTCGGCGAACTCGGAATCGAATATGTCCGGCACGATGTCGGCGGGTCGTTCGGCGGGTTGGATACGCCGGCGTTTCTCGCCCTCAATCCGAATGGAACCATCCCGGTCATCGAGGACGACGGTTTCGTCCTGTGGGAATCCAACACCATCGTCCGCTTTCTGTGCCGGCGCCACGGCCACGGGACTTTGCGGCCCGAGTCGGACCAAGCCTGCGCCGTCGCCGATCAGTGGATGGAATGGTTCAAGTCGACCGCCTATCGGCCCTATATCGACCTGTTCTGGGCGATCATCCGCACCGAGCCGGCGAGGCGCGATCGGCAGAGGATCGCCGCGTTGACCGAGACCCTGAATGGCGCCCTTGGCCGGCTGGAAGGGCGCTTGGCCGAGAGCGACTATCTGGCCGGCGACACATTCACCATGGCCGACATTCCCTACGGGCCGCTTCTCTACCGATACTTCACCCTGGACATCGAGCGGCCCCGCCTGCCCAAGCTCGCCGAATGGTATGAGCGCCTCAGCGGCCGACCGGCATTCCAAGACCATGTGATGCTGCCCTTCGGCACCGATCCGGAGGCGTGGTTGCGTTTGGAGCGGCAGGGGGCGGCTGGCGGTGTCGGTCGCTAATGGACCTGCGCCACGGCGATGACGTAGTTCTTGCCATAGGACTTCGCGCACTTCGGACACGTCGTGAAGAAAAAGAAGATGCGGTCAACCGCCTTGCCCTGACCCTTCGCATATTTCTCCGCCTCGACAGCCCATTTCGGCACGTCCTTGTAGGGGCCTTCGAAGACTTTGGTAACGAAATCGCCCGACATGCTTGTCATTTCCTGCCCCGGAACGTCCTTTTTCACGGCAAAGTAGTGCTCGCCGATCCAGGCCGAGGGGTCGCGACTTAGAACGATCGACCCGTCTTCGACAAAACCGTCGACATCCTCGATCGCCTTCATCGTCCTGGCGAAAACCGGGCCCATATTGAGCGGAAAGTGCATGATCGAACGCGTCTTCGCCTTCACGAAGCGCTTATCCTTGAAATGCAGTTCCTGCCCATCCCATCCTGTGGGGTCGAAGCGGGGACAGCACCCCGTCGGACTGTCGCTCATGTCATATATCGGTACGGCGTTGACTTCCATGAATCGCCCCTCCGTCCTCAGGCCGCTCTATCGCACCGGGGGCCATTGCCGCTATCGCCCGGTCCCGGCTGGCGATGGAGCCCTACTCTCCCCTCGATTGCATTGATTTGACGCAGGTCGTGGGTTCGACCGGGCTGCCAATTCAGACGGCAACCAGACGTCTGCCGTCTTATCCGACCAGCCCGACCCGCCGCCGTCCCGCCTCGTCCTTCAGCGAGAAATCTACGCCCGAGAGGTCCACCGCCTCTTCCGTGCACAGCCAGGCGACGGCCTTCGCCGCCCATTCCGGGGGAATGTGGACCGAGGGGTCGAGCTGGCTGACAGGGTTGATGCCGGAGGCCTTGATGGCGACCTGCATCTCGGTGGCGACGGTGCCGGGGCTGAGGCCGACGACACGGATTCCGTGCTCGCGGTATTCCTTGTCGGCGCAGCGGGTCAGCGACAGCACGGCGGCCTTGGTGGCGCAGTAGTGGCTCCAGCCCTCCAGCGCGCCGCTTGCGGCGCCTGAGCTGATATTGACGATGACGCCGCCGCCTTGCGCCTGCATCACCGGGATCGCCGCGCGCAGGCCGTGATAGACGCCCTTCAGGTTGATATCGACGACCCGGTCCCATTCGGCCGGGTCGGAATCGGCCAGCCGGGCGATGGGGTCGATCACCCCGGCATTGTTGACCAGGATGTCGAGCCGGCCGAAGGCGCTCCGGCAGCGTTCGACCGCCGCCGCGACGTCGGCATAGGCGGTCACGTCGCAGCGCAGCGCCTCGGCGGTACCGCCGGCGCCGCGGATCTCCCGGGCCAGCGCCGTCAGCGCCTCCGTCGACCGCGCCGTCAGCAGCATGGCGGCCCCGCGTCCGGCCAGTTCCCTCGCCGTCGCCGCGCCGATGCCGCGACTGGCCCCGGTGACGATCGCCGCCTTGCCGTGCAATTCCTGCATGCTTTTCCCTCTCTGTTTTTTGGCCAACTGGCGAATGCGTGCCGCCGATCCACGAACGCGCTAGGTCGGCGAAAAATCCTGATGTATCCGACCCAGGTCCGATGTCCGGCGCAGATTATCTCATGACCGAATCGCTGGAAACCGCTTGTCATGAACTAAATACATGCGAAAAATACATGAATGGACATCGCCAACCTCAACCTTCTGGTCGATGTCGCGCGACGCGGCAGTTTCGCCGCCGCCGCGCGGGCCCGCGATCTCGACCCATCCTCGGTTTCCCGCGTCGTGGCGCAATTGGAGGATGAGATTGGCATCCGCGTCTTCCAG
>JABDIP010000157.1 GCA_013003675.1 Inquilinus sp. | reverse complement strand
CGGCGCCCTGTTCGGAGACACGCCCCGGGGAAGGCGGCCGCCTATGGCGCCGCGCCGTCGGTGGGCGTGGCGAATTGCGCCTCCATCTCGCGGCGCAGGCGGAATGTCGGGGCGGCCGAGTCGATGCGCACGGCATCGCAGGATACGATCTCGCCCTCGGCCACAGCCCGGGTCAGCGTCACCCGGTGGGCGAGGCCGATCGGCAGCGCGCCGGCCGCCAGCGAGTCGGCCGCCGGCATCAGTCGGCCATAGACCGTGGCGCCGCCCTCGCCGTCCAGCTCGTCGCCCTCGGCCAGGTCGCGCTTGGCGACCGCCGCGACGTCGCCGCGAAATCCGGTCGGCATCCCGGTCGGCTCGCCCCTGAGCGCCGCCGAGGCGACGCTGATGCCCAGCTCCAGCCCGATCAGATGATAGGGCCGGTAGAGCGCCGCATAGCGCCCGCTGTTGTCGGTCTTCAGTCCGTAGTCGGCGAAGCAGCGGGCGACGTAGTCGTCCGGCGCCTCGAACACCACATAGACGCCCCAGCGCAAATCGCGGAACACCGGCCTTCCGTCGCGTTCCAGCGACGAGACCACCTCCACCGTGCCGCCATGGTCGAGCGAACCGCCATCGGCCGCCGGGCGCAGCACGGTCGGCAGATCGTCGACGCCGCAGGGCGGGAATCGCAAGCCCGCCGGTTGCGGCGTCAGGCCGCAGGCATTGGCCACCGCCGCCATCTCGATCGCCGATTTAGTGCCGTCGAGGAACGAGTTGAACATCTGCGGGTTCATCCCCGCCGCCGCCGCCCGCTCCGGCGTCAGCCCGTAGTGACCCCACACCGTCTCCGGGGTCGAGCGGTGGTATTCCGGCAGGTACTTGGTGCCCTTGCCGGCGCAGACGACGGAAAGACCACAGGTCCGGGCCCAGTCGACCTGCTCGGCGATCAGCGCCGGCTGGTCGCCATAGGCCAGCGAATAGACGAGCCCGGCGGCGGCGAAACGCCGTGCCAGCAGGGGCCCGGCCAGCACGTCGGCCTCGACCGTCACGTTGACCAGATGCTTGCCCTGCTCCAGGCAGGCCAGGGCGTGCGCCAACGCCGCACCGGGATTGCCGGTGCACTCGACGACCACCTCGATCGCCGGATCAGCGATCAGCGCCGCCGCGTCGTCGGTGACATGGACCGAGCCGTCGCGCAAACCCGCCTCGACGCTGGCGGCGCCGCGCCGCTCTTCGCTCCAGCCGGCGGCAGCCAGCGCCGCCCGGGCGCGGTCGACCGACAGATCGGCCAGTCCGGCGACGTGCATGCCGGCGGTGTGCCGCGCCTGGGCCAGGAACATGGTGCCGAACTTGCCGGCGCCGATCAGCGCCGTGGCCACCGGCCGCCCCTGTTCGGCCCGCTCGGCCAGCAGGCGGTTGAGGTTCATGGCTCCGTCCCTCCGCCCTATTCCGCCGCCGCTTCGTGCGCCAGATCGGCGAGGCAGTCGTCGGCCAGGCACTCGATGGCGGTGAAGTCGCGATGGGCGATCCACTCGGGCCGCTGGAAGCGGCGAATGTGGTTCGCCGTATGGCAGGCGCTGATATAGACGATGGTACGGTCCCAGGGCGAGATATTGCCCGGCGAGGCGTGCACCAGATTGCAGTGGAACAGCAGCACCGTGCCGGCCGGCCCGGTCGGCGCGATCACGCCGCCCGCCGCCGCCAGCCGGCGCACCGTCTCCTTGTCCAGGGTCCACAGCGGGTAGGAAGTGGTGTCCAGATCGTGCCCGGCCTCCAGCTTGCCCTCGCGATGACTGCGCGGGATGAACAGCAGCGGCCCGTTGCAGGCGCTGACCGGCTCCAGGAACAGCGCGACGTTGAGGGCACGGGGCTCCGGCATCAGATCGTCGCGCGCCCAGGTACCGTAGTCCTGGTGCCATTGCCAGACATCGCCGTCGAAGGCGGCCTTGGCGTTGATCTTGAACTGGTGGATATAGACCGGCCCGTCGACCAGTTGCATCGCCGGCTCGATCAGCCGCGGGTGCCGGCCGAGGCGCCGGTAGGCCTCGTTGTAGGTATGCGCGGCGAACGCCGTGCGCGCGGTCCGGCCATCCTTTTCGCGGACCACCTCCTGCCGGTTCCGGGCGAGAATGGCGTGTGCCTCGGCCCTCAGCAGCGCGGTCTCGGACGGCTCGAACACCCCGTCGAGCTGCAGGAAACCTTCCTCGCGGTAGGTGTCGATCTGGTCCTGGCTCAGACGCATGGCAATGTCCTTCCCGCAGGCCCGCTGGCGGTTTCGCACCGGCGGTCGCGGGGAAACCTTATCCCAGCCGCGCCGCCCCGGCCACATTCGCCGGCCGCCGGAACGGTCGGTCCGGAATCGCCAAAACCTTAACGGACCGTTGTCCTTTATTCGCTACCTTTCGACGTGTGGCTCGACCCCCCCGCAACGGCCGCAGCGAGCATCAATGCCTCGATTCACGAACCGGAAGCCGGCGTCGCGCCTGCTCGAATACGGCGCCAGCCTTGGGCTGCTGGTGCGACGGCGCCACACCGAGGCGGCACTGATCGCCGCCCGCCGCGAGGCGGAGGAGGCGGCACAATCGGCGCGCCTGGCGATGCTGGGGGCGGAGGCAGCGAGCAAGGCGAAGAGCGAGTTTCTGGCCAAGATGAGCCATGAACTGCGGACGCCGTTGAACGCGATCATCGGCTTCTCCGACCTGCTGGCTGACGAGTTGACGGTTCGCGACGCAAGCAAGCTGCACAGCTATGGCCAGGACATCAACGTCGCCGGCCGCCACCTGTTGAACGTCATCAACGATATCCTCGACATCGCCAAGATCGAGGCCGGCCACATCGAAATGCGCGATGACACCATCGATCTGCGCCGCTGCATCGAGTCCTGCCTGACCTTCGTGGCGGGAGACGCGGAGCGCTTCGGACTCGATCTGCGGAGCCAGATCGTCGACGACCTGCCGGCGCTGCGTGGCGACGAGGTCCGCGTCCGGCAGATCCTGCTGAACCTGTTGTCGAACGCGATTAAGTTCACGCCGGAGAACGGCAAGGTACTGGTTTCAGCAGCAACCGACGATGACGGCGGATTGTTGGTGACGATCCGCGACACCGGGGTCGGCATGGACAAAGAGGACGTCCGTGACGCGCTCGTTCCCTTCGTCCAGCTGGAGAGCGAATTCAGCCGCCGGTACCCAGGCACCGGACTCGGCCTGCCGCTCAGCAAGGCGCTCATCGAACTTCATGGCGGCACTCTGGTGATCGACAGCACATCAGGCGTCGGCACTCGAGTCGCAGTCTGCTTTCCCGCCAAGCGGGTGCTGCCCACTTCCACCCGGACCGCACCGGAAAAAGAGCCCCTGGCCGCCGAGCCGCACCGGCAGCGGGCATAGCAGAGGAGAGGATTGGTCGTGTCAGAACTAGCCATCGCCGAGGGCCCGGCCCCCGTTTCCCGCGAGAAATCGGCCCGTATCGGCCGCGTTGTCTCCGTCGAAGGCTCGCAGGTCATCGCCATCCTCGACGATCGCCAGGCCGAGGGCGAATCGCCGGCTCCCGGCTCGCCGCAAATCGGCGCGCTGATGAAGATGCGCACGCCGGAAACCGTCGTCTACGGGCTGGTGACCGGCCTCTCGATCCCCGATCCGGTGAACGCCGGCGGCGGCGGCGAGCACAAGATCATGGAGCTCGAACTGCTGGGCGAGGCGGAAGGATCGCCGGAGACCGGCCTGCGAGCGTTTCAGCGTGGCGTCTCCGCGCACCCGGCGCTGGGCGATCCGGTCTTCACGACGGTCCTGGAGGATCTCTCCAAGGTTTACGCCAAGCCGACCGTCTCCTGCGTGCGCATCGGCGCCATCCACCAGGACAAGTCGTTGCCGGCCTTCGTCCTGACCGACGATTTGCTGGGCAAGCATTTCGCCATTCTCGGCACCACCGGGTCCGGCAAGTCCTGCGCGGTTTCGCTGGTCCTGCGGGCCATCCTGTCGCGGCACAATCACGGCCACGTCCTGCTGCTCGACCCGCACAACGAATATTCGCGCGCCTTCGGCAAGGCGGCCGAGATCGTCACCCCGGCCGATCTGGAGTTGCCCTACTGGCTGATGAATTTCGAGGAGATCAAAGAGATCGTCCTCAGCGGTCGCAAATCGGAGCGTGAATCAACCATCCTCAGCGAGATCGTCGTCGCCGCCAAGCGGCTCTATCAGCGCGAGGCCGGCGACACCGACGTGATCACCGTCGACACGCCGATCCCCTACCGGCTGTCGGACGTGACCCGGCTGATCGACGAGCGCTTGGGCAAGCTCGACCGCCCGGAGGACAACGCCCCCTACCTGCGGGTCAAGTCGCGGCTGGCGTCGCTGCAGGCCGATCGGCGTTTCGCCTTCCTGTTCCCGGGCCTGCAGGTCCGCGACAACATGGCCCAAGTGCTGTCGCGGCTGTTCCGAATTCCGGTCGACGGCAAGCCGATCACCATTCTCGACCTGTCCGGCGTGCCGTCGGAGATCCTCAACGTCGTCGTCTCGCTGCTCTGCAGGATGACCTTCGACTTTGCCATGTGGAGCGATCGGGCGAGCCCGACCCTGCTGGTCTGCGAGGAGGCGCACCGCTATGCCTCGCAGGATTCCACCCAGGGTTTCGAGCCGACCAAGCGCGCCCTGGCCCGGATCGCCAAGGAGGGCCGCAAATACGGCGTCTCGCTGTGCGTCGTCAGCCAGCGCCCGGCCGAATTGGCGCCCGGCATGCTGTCCCAGTGCAGCACGATTTTCGCGCTGCGGCTGAGCAACCAGAAGGACCAGGAATTCGTCCGCGGAGTGCTGTCGGAATCGGCGGTCGGGCTGATGGAATCCCTGCCGTCGCTGCGCAACGCCGAGGCGATCGTGGTCGGCGAGGGTGTCTCGGTGCCGTATCGGGTGTGCTTCGACATCCTGCCCGACCAGTACCGGCCGAAGAGCGGCACCGCCTCGTTCGCCAAGGCGTGGGACAGCGATCCCGATGACGGCTTCGACATCGTCGGCGCCACCATCCGCCGCTGGCGGCGCCAGCAGCGCAGCGGCGCCGGCGCCACGAAGGCGGCGGCCGAAATCGACGCGGCGCCAGCACCGCCCGCCTCGGCCGCCAATGGGGCTAACGGCGCGCGAACATCAACTTCTTGATCTCGGCGATGGCCTTGGCCGGATTCAGCCCCTTCGGGCAGGTCTTGGTGCAATTCATGATCGTGTGGCAACGGTACAGGCGGAACGGGTCCTCCAGCGCGTCGAGCCGCTCGCCGGCCATCTCGTCGCGGCTGTCCGCCAGCCAGCGATA
>JABDIP010000143.1 GCA_013003675.1 Inquilinus sp. | reverse complement strand
ATCCAGGTCGGGCAGGGGGCCTGGGGGATCGACTGGGCGCGGATGATCTTGCCGACCGTTCCCGGGGTCGAGGTGATCGCCCGTGTCGACGGCGATCCGTTGGCCCGGTCGGTGGCGGCCGACGCCCTCGGCGAACCGGCGTCGCTGTATTTCGCCTCCCTGCAGGCGGCGCTGGACCGGGTCGGCGGCGACGCGGTTCTGGCGACGGTGCCGCTTGTCGCCCATGCCGGCGTGGCCCGCGCGGCGCTCGCCGCCGGCCGCCATGTGATTGTCGAGAAGCCCTTCGCGGCCAGTCTCGCCGAGGCGGCGGACCTGGTCCGCCGCGCGGAAGCCGCCGGGCGCGTGCTGATGGTCAGCCAGAACTATCGCCACTATGCCGCGCCACTGGCGGTGGCGACCCTGCTCGCCGAAGGGGCGATCGGCGCCATCGACCGCGTCGAGGTGACCTTCCGGCATCGTGCCGAGGCCAGCGGCTACCGCTATTACGATTTGGCGCAGCCGTTGCTCAGCGACATGGCGATCCATCACTTCGACCTGATGCGCATGGTCCTTGCCGACGAACCCTTGGAGATCGCCTGTCGTGCCGAAATCGCTCCCGGCAGCCGGTTCGCCGGGCCGCCGGCGGCCGAGGCGACGATCCGCTTCCGCCGCGGGGCCGCCGTCTCCTACCGCGGCAGCTGGCTCGGCCCCGATCCGCCGACCGCCTGGGCCGGCGAGTGGGACATGGCCGGCGGCGGCGGGACCTTGTGGTGGACCAGCCGCGGCAGCGGCGAACGTGCGGCGCCGGATCGCGCCATCCTCCGGCGCGGCGACGGCGTAGCGGTGCCGGTGCCGCTGGCGCCGCCGCCCCTGGTCGACCGGGCCGGCTGTCTCGCCGCGTTCGCCGATCGGGTTGCCGGGGTGGCGGAACCGCCCCATTTCCCCTCCGGCCGGGACAATCTGCACAGCCTGGCCATGGTCGAGGCGGCGATCCGCTCAGCGGGCGACGGCGGCCGGCCGGTCGCCGTCGCCGCGCTGCTGGCCGAAGTGGAAGACGCCGCGCCCGTCGGGCTTGGCCGCGACGGCGCGCTGGGCTAAAACCCCGCGCGACCGAAACCCCTCTTGATGCGAGACACGGGCCCCCATGGCTTCCTATCAGTACGTCTATGTGATGCACGACCTGACCAAGGCCTATCCGGGCGGCCGGAAGGTGTTGGAGAACATCCGGCTGAGTTTCCTGCCCGGGGCCAAGATCGGCGTGCTCGGCCCGAACGGGGCCGGCAAGTCTACGCTGCTGCGCATCATGGCCGGCCTCGATAGCGAATTCACCGGCGAGGCCTGGGCGGCGGAAGGCGCCACGGTCGGTTTCCTGTCCCAGGAGCCGGAACTCGACGCCGGCAAGACGGTGCAGGAGAACGTGATCGAGGGGCTCGGCGAGACCGCCGCGCTGGTTAAGCGTTACGAGGAGGTCAATCTCAAATTCGGCGAGGTCGCCGACCCCGACGAGATGAACGCGCTGATCGAGGAGCAGGGCGAGCTGCAGGAGAAGATCGACGCGGCCAATGCCTGGGACCTCGACCGCACCATCGAGATCGCCATGGATGCCCTGCGCTGTCCGCCGGGCGACGCCGACGTGTCCACGCTGTCGGGCGGCGAGCGCCGGCGCGTCGCGCTGTGCCGGCTGCTGCTGTCGCAGCCCGACCTGCTGATGCTCGACGAGCCAACCAACCATCTCGACGCGGAATCGGTGGCCTGGCTGGAGCGCCACCTGAAAGAATACGCCGGCACCGTCGTGATGGTCACCCATGACCGCTACTTCCTCGACAACGTCACCGGCTGGATCCTCGAACTGGATCGCGGGCGCGGTATTCCGTACGAGGGCAACTACTCCGCCTATCTGGAGCAGAAACGGAAACGGCAGGCGCAGGAAGCCAAGCAGGAACAGGCGCGGCAGAAGACGCTCGATTCCGAACTGCAATGGATCCGCGCCGGTGCCCGCGGCCGGCAGGCAAAACAGAAAGCGCGCATAACGGCCTATGAAGACCTGTTGGCGGCGTCTCGCGACCAGGCCCCCGGCCAGGCGCAGATTCTCATTCCCACGCCGCCGCGCCTGGGCGATCAGGTGATCGAAGCGGAGGGCGTGCGCAAGGGCTTCGGCAATCACCTGCTGATCGAGGATCTCAGCTTTTCGCTGCCGCGCGGCGGCATTGTCGGGGTGATCGGGCCGAACGGCGCCGGCAAGAGCACGTTGTTCCGCATGATCGTCGGTTCGGACCAGCCGGATTCGGGCGGCTTCAAGATCGGCGAGACGGTGGCCCTCGGTTATGTCGACCAGAGCCGCGACAGCCTGGATGGCCGCAAGACCGTGTGGGAAGAGATCGCGCAGGGCCAGGACGAGATCGATCTCGGCAAGCGCAAGATGGCCTCGCGGGCCTATGTCGGGGCGTTCAATTTCAAGGGCGCGGACCAGCAGAAGAAGGTCGGCCAGCTTTCCGGCGGCGAACGCAACCGCGTCCACTTGGCGAAGATGCTGAAATCGGGCGCCAACGTCGTTCTGCTCGACGAGCCGACTAACGACCTCGATATCGAGACGCTGCGCGCGCTGGAAGAGGCGCTGCTCAGCTTCCCCGGCTGCGCGGTGGTCATCAGCCACGATCGCTGGTTTCTCGATCGCATCGCCACCCACATCCTGGCTTTCGAAGGCAACAGCCAAGCCGTGTGGTTCGAGGGCAACTACGAGGACTACGAGGCGGACCGCCACCGGCGGCTCGGGACCGACGCCGATCAGCCGCACCGAATCCGTTACAAGCCTCTGAAACGCGCCTGAATCGGCGGTCCAATCGTCAGCCGTCCTGCTGCGCCGTCTGCACCTGTTCGCGTAGCGCCTGCAGCAGCACCTCGACTTTGCCGCCGCCGCGCTGGATGACGGCATTGAAGTCGCTGCGCTGGGTCACGCCCATGCTGACCTGCTCGACGACGACATCGATGATTTGATAGCCGGTTTCGCGCTGGCGCACACGCCAGTCGATCACCACCACCAGCTGGCCGTCGGCGTTGATGATGCTGGTCGAGACCAGGACATCGCGCTCGGATATCTCCCGGCTGCCGGTGACGCGAAAGCTCTGGCCGCTGTACTCGGTGAACCGCCGCGCATAGGTCTCGACGATCATCTCCTCGAACAGGAGCAGGAATTCCTCGCGCTCTGTCGGTGAGGCGACCCGCCAATACCGGCCGAGCGAGAACTGGCCGATGGTCGGAATGTCGAAATTCGTCCGGAAAACGCCGCGGAACTGCGTCTCCGCCTCCTCGAGGGTCAGATCGGGGCGTTGCAGGGTCGACACGACTTCGTCGCCCAGCGCGGCGATGAACCGCTCGGCGCCGGCAGCGTCGGCGGCTCGCGACGCGAAGGGGGAAAGCGCCAGTCCGGCGGCGAAAAGGGCGGCGGCTGCGCCAGGGGGAAGCAGCTTCATCGCGGTTGGTTCCTCCGGGGGTCGAGATCGAGAACCAGCGGCGGCGGCGGTTCCCTCAGCGGGGGTGACTCCGAAAGCAGAGCATTCGATGGCGGGCCGGCCTCGCCGGAGTCGGTGGGCGGTGGCGGGTCGTCGAAGCCTTCGAAATCCTCGAAATCGTCGAAGTCCTCGAAATCCGGGAATTCCTCGCCCTCCGCCGCGGCGCCCTCCTGAATCTCGCCGTCGCGGGACTGTACGTACAGGCTGCGCACCGCGGCGTAGTAGTCGAGGGATGAGCGCCTCACTTCGTCCAGCGGATCGAGCAGCTGAGTGCGCGCATCGACGACGGTCAATATGTTCCGCGCCAGCGCCGCGTCGTCGTTCAGGGTATAGGTCAGCGGGTCGCTGCCGATATCGACAACCCGTCCGGCGGTGTCGCGAACGTTCGACGGACCCAGCAGCGGCAGGACCAAATAGGGGCCGTCGCCGACACCCCAGACCGCCAGGGTCTGGCCGAAATCCTCCGATTCGTAGGCCAATTCGGGATTGCCGTAGCCGGCGATGTCGACCAGGCCCAGCACGCCAACCGTCGAGTTCAGGAAGAACCGTGTCGCGGCGACCTCCGCGCCCTCCCAATCGCCCTGAAGCAGTTGGTTGAGCACGATCACCGGTGTGCGCAGGTTGCGCAGGACGTTGGTCACCATCTCCTGCAGCGGGTCCGGCACGACTTGCCGGTAGGTCTCGGAGACCGGCCGGACGACCAGGAAGTCCGCCGCGTCGTTGACCTGGAACATGGCGCGATTGAACGGTTCGATCGGGTCATAGACACCGTTGCCGGTCGACGACGCGCAGGCGCCACCGGCGAGCGCAAGCCCCACCGCCAGGGTGAGACGGGCGCCTAGTGGTCCATGCCCTTGCCGCCGCGCAACGTCGCGGCCGCGACGGGTCGAAATCGCTACAGACACAATTGAGCCTGTCCCGTTGCCTGGCCGTCGGGCGATACATCGCCGCCCGGTCGTTTCGATCGATGCAGTTATGCCGCCGCACAATCGCGTCAATATGGAGGCGCGTTGGCAGTCTTCGACCGATGCCGTCAGGTAACACAGGTGTGCCCTCTTCGCCAGTTTCCAGCGTATGCGCGGCTTTTGCGTAGGCGAGACTGTTGCCGATGTGCAACGTCATCTGAATACGCCGTTTCATTGCAACGAAGGTGGCAACGCTCCTAGGGGGCGGGTCGAATTAATCATTGCATAAAGATATCTTTATATGTTGCTCTATGCCGCATCGATGGCGCGATGACGGCGCATTGGCGGAGTTGGCGGCGAATGGATCACCTCTTGAGCGGATTGCGGGCGGCGGCGGAGCCGACACGGTTGCGCATCCTTGCGCTATGCGCCCATGGCGAATTGTCGGTCAGCGATCTGACGCAGATCCTCGGCCAGAGTCAGCCGCGCGTATCGCGCCACCTCAAGCTGCTTTCCGATGCCGGGCTGCTCGACCGGTTTCGCGAGGGGACCTACGCCTATTTCCGTCTGGCCCAGCGGGGTCCGGGCGGCGATCTGGGACGGACTTTGGTCGATTTGGTGCCGGATACCGACCCCACTCTCGCCCTCGACCTGGAACGGCTCGAGACCATCAAGCGCAGCCGCGCCGAGCAGGCCGCCCATTATTTCACCGAGAATGCCGCCCGCTGGGACGAGATCCGCGCCCTGCACATCGCCGACAGCGAGGTCGAGCGCGCCATGCTCGATCTGCTGCCGTCGGAGCCGATCGGCGATTTGCTTGATCTCGGCACCGGCACCGGCCGCATGCTGGCGGTCATGGCGCGCCGCGCCGCGCGTTGCGTCGGCATCGATTCCTCGCGCGAGATGCTGGCGGTGGCCCGCGCCAATCTGGAGGCCGCCGGCGTGCGCAACTGGCAGGTGCGCCACGGCGATCTCTATCAGCTTCCGCTGCCCAGCGCGTCGTTCGATGTCGCGGTGATCCATCAGGTGTTGCACTACCTTGAGGATCCGGCGGATGCCCTGGCGGAGGCGGCACGCATCCTGCGGCCGGGCGGCATGCTGCTGATCGCGGATTTCGCACCGCATGCGGTCGACGATCTGCGGGTCGACCATGCCCATCGCTGGCTCGGCTTTGCCGAGGCGCAGGTCGCCGGCTGGCTGCGCGACGCCGGCTTCGCCTGCCCCGGCGCGCTGGAACTTCCCGGGCAGCCCCTGACGGTCACTTTGTGGCCGGCCCGCCGGCTGGCCGCCGGCCGCCGGGTCGCCGAGCCGGCCGAACACGGCCTGGAGGGCAGGTCATGAGCCATGAACAGCCCGATCCGGGCTCGGCGCCCGTGCGTGTCAGCGTCGAGTTCTTCCCGCCCCGCTCGCCACAGATGGAGACCACGCTGCGGGATTGCGCGACGGCCCTGCAAGGCTTGGCGCCGGCCTTCGCGTCGGTGACCGATGGCGCGCTGGCGTCGGACAGCGAGATGACGCCGGCGATCGTCCTGGGCCTCGCCGAGGAGACCTCGCTCGATCTTGCCGCGCACATGACCTGCGTCGCCCGCGACAGGGCGGCGACCGAAGCGCTGGCACGCACCTATTGGCGGGCCGGTATTCGCCGCATCGTCGCCTTGCGCGGCGACCGGGCCGACGCCGGACCTTATCGGCCGGATTCCGCGCACTACGCCTATGCGGTCGATCTGGTCGATGGTCTGCGGCGGGTCGCCGATTTCGAGATCAGCGTCGCGGCCTATCCCGAAGTGCATCCCGATGCGCCGTCGGCCGCCTACGACCTCGACAATCTCAAGCGCAAGCTCGATGCCGGCGCGACACGCGCGATCACCCAGTTCTTCTTCGACAACAGCGCATTTCTGCGGTTCCGCGATCGCGCCCGCACCGCCGGCATCGAGGCGCCGATCGTGCCGGGTATCCTGCCGGTCACCAATTTCGAGCGGGCGGCGGAATTCGCCCGCAGATGCGGTACCCGGGTGCCCGATGATCTCGCCGGCCGCTTTGCCGGGGTCGCCGATTCCAAGGAAGCGCGGCGGCAGGCCGCCGTCGACTTCGCGGTCGATCAAGGCGAATCGCTCCGCGCCCACGGCGTCGACGCCTTCCATTTCTACACGCTGAACCGCGCCGAGCCGACGGTCACCATCTGCCGGCATCTCGGCATCGCGCCGGCGTCGCGCGCGGTCCGGGCGGTCGCTTCGGCGCGCTAAGAAAAGAACGGCCATGGCAACGCACATCCTCGACCTGCTGCACGACCGCGTCCTGCTGTGCGACGGCGGCATGGGCAGCCGCGTCCAGGCCCTCGATCTGGATGTCGAGCGCGACTATTGGGACAATGAGAACTGCACCGAGGTGCTGAACCTGTCGCGCCCCGATCTGGTCCGCGACATCCACCGCGGCTATTTCCAGGCCGGCGCCGACATGGTCGAGACCAACACATTCGGCGGCTCGCCGCTGACCCTGGGCGAGTTCGGCCTCGCCGACCGCGCCGAGGAGATCAACCGGGTCGCCGCGGGCCTGGCTCGCGAGGCGGCCGAAGGGTTCAGCGACGATCGCCGGCGTTTTGTCGTCGGCTCGATCGGACCCGGGACCAGGCTGCCCAGCCTCGGCCATGTCGACTACGACTCGTTGGAGACGGCGCTGACCGTGCAGAGCCGCGGTCTGGTCGATGGCGGCGTCGACGCGCTGTTGATCGAGACCTGCCAGGACCCGCTACAGATCAAGGCCGCGGTGAACGGCGCCAAGGCGGCGCAACGGGCGCTCGGCCGCGATGTGCCGATCTTCGTCCAGGTGACCGTCGAGACCACGGGTACCCTGCTGGTCGGCGCCGACATCGCCGCCGCTGCGACGGTGGTCAAGGCGCTCGACGTGCCGCTGCTCGGGCTCAACTGCGCGACCGGCCCGCAGGAAATGGCGGAACACGTCAAATGGCTGGCGGAGAACTGGCCCGGGCTGGTCTCGGTCCAGCCCAATGCCGGCCTGCCCGAACTGGTCGATGGCCAGACCGTCTATCCGCTCGGCCCGCACGACCTCACCGCCTGGCTGGAACGTTTCGTCGAAGAGGACGGGCTGCACCTGATCGGCGGCTGCTGCGGGACCGACTGCCCGCATATCGCCGGCCTCGACGCAATGCTGCGCAGGCGCGACGGCCATGGCGCGCGGCCGGTGCCGGCGACGCGGTCGGTGCACTGGCTGCCGTCCGTCGCCTCGCTCTACGGCCAGGTGCCGCTGCGCCAGGAGAACGCCTATCTGTCCATCGGCGAGCGCTGCAACGCCAACGGCAGCAAGCGTTTCCGCGAGTTGCAGGCGGCCGAGGACTGGGACGGTTGCGCGGCGATGGGACGGGAGCAGGTGGCGGAGGGGTCGCACACCCTGGACGTTTGCGCCGCCTATGTCGGCCGCGACGAGATTGCCGACATGTCCGCCGTGATCAAGCGGCTGACCGGCGAAGTGACGGCGCCGCTGGTGTTCGACAGCACCGAATATCCGGTGCTCAAGGCGGCGATGAAGCTCTATGGCGGCAAGGGCATCGTCAACTCGATCAATTTCGAGGATGGCGAGGAGCCGGCGGCCGCCAAGCTGGCGCTGGCCAAGAAGTACGGCGCCGCGGTGATCGCCCTGACCATCGACGAGACCGGCATGGCCAAGGACGCCGAGTCGAAGGTGGCCCTGGCGCACCGGTTGTACGATTTCGCCTGCCGGCAGCATGGCCTGCCGGCGTCCGATCTGATGTTCGACCCGCTGACCTTCACCATCTGCACCGGCAACGAGGACGATCGCAGGCTCGGCCTGTGGACCCTGGAGGCGATCGAGCGGATCGCCGCCGAACTTCCCGAATGCCAGATCATCCTTGGCCTGTCGAACATCTCCTTCGGCCTGAACCCCGCCGCCCGGCATGTTCTGAACTCGGTTTTCCTCGACCACGCCATGCGTCGCGGGCTGACCGGGGCCATCGTGCATGTCAGCAAGATCCTGCCGTTGCACCAGATCCCGGCCGAGGAGGTCGAGGTCGCCGAGGACCTGATCTTCGACCGCCGCCGCGAGGGCTACATCCCGCTCGAGCGATTCATGGCGCTGTTCGATGGGCGGTCGGCGCAGAAGACCGAAAAACGCAAGCGGGCGGAGACCGTCGAGGAACGCTTGAAGGATCGCATCGTCGATGGCGACCGCCAGGGCCTGGCGGAAGAACTCGACGAGGCGATGCAGCGCCACCCGCCGCTCGACATCATCAACACCTTCCTGCTCGACGGCATGAAGGTGGTCGGCGAGCTGTTCGGCGCCG
>JABDIP010000089.1 GCA_013003675.1 Inquilinus sp. | reverse complement strand
TCGACTGGCGCAACCCGAACAGCAGTTTTCACCTGTCGTTGCACATTTCCTATCCACGCCACCAGGATCGCCGCAGCGCGATGGAGGCCGGGTTGGACCCGGGTGGCGCGATCATGATCCACGGTCTTCCAAACGGGCGCTCGGCCGACGAGGTCGGCCATCCGAAGCGCGATTGGACCAATGGCTGCATCGCCGTGTCCAATGCCGAGATCGAGGAGATCTGGGGCATGATCGACGACGGCACGAGGATCTACATCCTGCCCTGACCACAGCGGTCAGGTCGTCGATTTGCGTCCCCTTTCGCGCGCCTCCCAGGCCAATCTCTTGCGATAAATCGTCGAGGCGCTGATTTCCAGCAGGCCGGCGGCGCGCGAGATGTTGCCCCGACACTGTGCGATCGCCGTCTCGATCGTCTCTCGCTCCACCATCCACAAGGGTCGGACGGCGGCAAGGTCGCCGTCCATCGCCGCTGCGTCCTGTGCGGTCCGTGGCGATCGGCCCGCCGGGTCCGGCCAGGATACGTCCATGGCCTCGGAGCGCAGGCGTGGCAGCGTGATGTCCGGCCTGCCAACCCGACGCTCCGCACTCACCCGGTGCACGGCCTTGCGGACGGCTTCGACCAACTTGGTGGCGCCGACCGGCTTGACGATGAAATCGTGGGCCCCTTGGTGCATCGCCGCGACCGCGCGGTCGACCGAATCGGCGGTCGTGACCATGACGATGCCGACGGTCCGTTCCGCATCCTTCAACAGGCGCAGAAGGGCGCAGCTGTCGGCGCCCGATGCCTGCATATCCAGCAGCACGACGTCCGGCAGCCCACGGCGGATCGCCGATATGGCTTCCGCGTCGGTCATCGCCCATTCGGCGTCGAACGAGGCATGCCTGAGATGCTCGGCGTGGGCCCGCGCCAGCGCCGGCGACTCCGCGATGAGCAGAACCCGCGCCCGGCGCGACACCTTGGTCCCGCCACCGCTCCCGGCAGCCCGCTCCCGCGCCGCCGACATGAAAAGACTTGCGACCATGTCATAATCCCGTACCCGCACGAGATTGAGCCAATATTCTTGATTTCGCCCATAGTCGGGGAAGAGAATTAAATATAGGTAAAAAGCAGTCAATCTCGCATGACGAGAAATGATTTACCATTTTTTGACCAAGAAGATCGGTTACCAAAACAATACTGAATAATACTTCGTAAATGGAGGAAGGACCTGCCCGGCGCCCAAACCCGGCGCTGGCACCGGCGAGAAGCGACCGGCGACCGTCGCCACCCCTCTCCAATACAGCCAATGATTGAATTTGCGGATGAGTCTTGATGCCAAATGATGGGTGTCCGGAGGACGGGAGACCACACGATCCGGCCAATTGAATTCAAGATTGCAGATAGTTGACGGACGACGCCGTATACTGATGACGAGCGCCGTGTAAGAAATTACTGGAAAGAAAGGCAAAAAGCCGCTTAGGTGTAATTTGCATCAAATCGGCCGGAACCGAGGGCCGGCACCGCAGTCGGGGAAGGGCATCATGGCGAAAAGGGCCACACCAACGGAAAATCTGCAACCCAAGGGCGATCCGGCGGGTGGCGGCAACAGCATGGATCAGATCCGTGAGCTGTTGTTCGGCGCGACGCAACGCGACAACGAGCAGCGTGCCCAGCACCTCGAGAGCCGGCTGGAGAAACATAGCCGCGAGGCCGCCGACCGGCTGGAGGCGGCGCAGGCCGCGCTCGAGGCCCGGGTTGTCAGGGCCACGGCGGATTTGAAGGCGGACCTGGCCAAGCTGGGCTCCGAGTTGGAAGCGGCCGAAACCGCCGCGAGCCGTGACAACGCCGCGCTGGAGGACGTGCTGTCGTCGCGCCTTGCCGATCTCGAGCAGACCGTCCGCGACGAGATCAAGGCGCTGGCAAAGGAGACACAGGCCCGGTTCACGACGTTGGAATCCGAGTTGGAGGCGACCACGGCCCGCCTCGACGACGAAAAGACCGACCGCCGCGACCTTGGCGACTACCTCATCGAATTCGGCATGCGGCTGAAGGGCGATACGGCATTGGAGGCCTTGCGGGCGTCGGTGAAGGAGGCGCTTGGTGACGGGCGCGACGAAAACACCTGAAGCTGAGCTCAAGCGCCTGCTGCTGGCGCGGGAGCTCGACCTTCTCTATGAGCTGAACGATCGCGTCGAGGGGGTCGAGGATCGTGTCGGCAGCGACGGCGCGTTGCGCGATTCGGTCCATCGCGTCATCGTCGAGGTGCTGCAGCGCGCCAATGCCTCCGACCACGAGCGCATCGCCCGTACCATCGCACCGCTGGTGCTGTCCAGCATTCGCGAGGAGATCCGCAACTCCCGCGACATGCTGGTCGACGCCCTCTACCCGATCACCGGCCGGCTGGTGGCCGCGGCGGTGCGCAACGCCTTCCGGCGGCTGCTCGAAAACCTGAACGACCGGCTCGACCGCAGCGTTTCCTTCGACCGCCTCTTCAACCGGCTGCGCGCCAAGATCACCGGCAGCAGCGAGGCGGAAATCCTGCTGCTGCAGAACCCGCCTTTCGACATCACCGACCTTCTGGTCATTCATCGGCCGACCGGCCTGTTGATCGCCCGCATCGCCGACGAGGGGGCGAGCATGGCGGTCGACAGCGACTTGATGGCCGGAATGCTGACGGCGATCATGGCATTCACCCGCGATGCCTTTGGCTCGGCCACCGACGGCGAGCTGAGCACGCTGACATTCGGCGATGCCGAACTCCACCTGATGACCTCGCCGGCGGTGATCCTCGCGGTGGCGACCCGGGGTCCGGCGCCGGCCGCGCTCGGCACCGCCCTGCAGGAGGAATTCGTCGACCTGATCGAGCGCTGGGGCGAGACCCTGCGCGATTTCACCGGCTCGCTGCTCGACTTCCAACAACGGGCGCTGGAAACCGACCTGCGCAACAGTTTCCGCCAGCTGCTGCAGCGCAAGGCCGAAGTCGTGCGCCGGCCGCCCTACAAGGCGTTGGCGGTGCTCGCCGTCCTCGCGGTGCTGGCCCTCGGCTGGGGCGGCTATTCGGCGTATCGTGACTACCGTGTCGACATCCTGACGCAAACCGCGACCCGGACACTCGCCGCCGACCCGACACTGACCGGGTATCCGATCGACGTCGCCTATGACACCGAGCTGCGGACCGTCACCGTGACTGGACTGTTCCCGGACATCGACACGCGTCTCCGGGCGGAAGAGGCACTGGCCGCGGCTTTGGACGACGCCCCGGTCCAAATGCGCGCGGCGGTCGTGCCTCGCGGCGGCAGCGGTGGCGCGATCGCGCCCCGGATCGCGGCGCTTGAAGCCGTCGTCGCGGACGGTTTGGCGGACATCGACGACCGGCTCGACGGCCTCGACGAGGCGAAGTCCGCCATTCTCGAGCAATCGGCACGCACCGCGGCTCTCGAAACGACCCTGGACGACGGCCTGGCGGAGGCCGACAGCCGTCTCGACGACCTCGCCGCCGCGGCCGTCGCCCGGGCCAACACCCTGGAACTCAGCCTCGACCAAACAAAGGCGGCGGCGACCGAGCAATCGGCAAGGATCGCGGGGCTGGAGACGGCGATCGGCGACCCGGCTGCGGCGCTGTTCCGTTTCATGGCCGGAAACGCCTTGTTCTTTTCGGAAGTCGCCGATTTCCGCGACCCGTCGGCGGCCGAGACGACGCTATCCCGACTGGCGGCGCTGATCGGCGCCGCCCCGGAAGACATGCGGGTCCGGATCGTCGGGTATTCCGACGAAATCGGCAGCAGCCGGGCCAACAGCTTGATTTCCCTCGACCGGGCGGCCGCCGTCGTCGATCGTCTGGTAGCGCTGGGCGTACCGCCGGAGCGGCTGATCGCCAT
Source organism: Inquilinus sp. (assembly GCA_013003675.1). Taxonomy (GTDB): domain Bacteria; phylum Pseudomonadota; class Alphaproteobacteria; order DSM-16000; family Inquilinaceae; genus JABDIP01. The sequence continues at coordinate 4,978 of JABDIP010000089.1, read as the reverse complement.
CGGCCGCGGCGCCTCCAAGCCGTTGAGCGGCACGGTGGGCGCAGGCAGCGGCAACCGGCGGGTCGAGTTCGAGCCGGTGCTTGCCGGTGAAGCGGTCGGCCGATGAGAGCATTGAGCAGGAAGATATGCATCATCGGCGACTTCGCCGTCGGCAAGACATCGCTGGTCCGGCGCTACGTTCTCAACCAGTTCTCTCCGAACTATCAGGCGACGCTCGGCGTGAATGTCTACAAATACACCGACGAAATCTCGACCGGCACCGAGACGCTGACCCTTAGCCAGATCCTGTGGGATATCGAGGGCGCGAAGAACGGCCGCGATGTCATCGAGACCTATCTCCGCGGCGGCGCCGGCGCTCTTGTCGTCGGCGATGCGACGCGCGCCGAGGCCGTCGAAAACATGCAGCGCACGGCGGCGACATTCCTGGCGGTGCAGCCGGGCCGGCCGGTCGTCTTCGCCCTCAACAAGATCGACCTGCTGCCGGCCGGCGCGGAATTCGACGATACCGCGACGGCGGATGAACTCGGCGGTCCGGTGGTGCGAACCAGCGCGGCAACCGGGGCGTCCGTGCCGCAGCTGTTCCGGACTCTCGGCCAGTTGGTCGCCGAGGTCGACGGCTGAGCGGATCGGCCGCGCGAGAAAGCCGGCGGGCAACGCCGATGCCGTTTCAACCGGATAGCATGGACAAGACGGGGGTTGGTGTGCGGGTATCCGTCGACTCCGACTGGATCGATATGAGGGCAATGAGCAAGTCGCGGCCTGACCCAATCGACGACGCCGCGCGGCGGCTGGTCGCCGAGCATCTGTTGGCCATCGTCCTACTCGATGCCGAGGGGCGTATCGACGATTGCCGAGGCGCGCTGGTCGACTGGGTGAAGCCCGGCGCCACCCTCGATGACTGCCTGCCTTTCCTGATCGGCTATGAGGCGGAGATCGCAGCCGTCGCGGCCGGCACCAACCCGTCGCTCTATCTGCCGCGGCTGTGTTTCTGGCGCGAGGAGGCGGGCGACCAGCATTCGTTTTCGCTGCGCATATTCCGTCGCAACGACGCCCCTGGCGTGGTCCTGGTCTTCCAGGACGCGACAGCGATCGCCCAGCTCGAGCGCAGCGTCCTGCAACAGCGCAACGATCTGACCCTGGCGCAACGGCGGCTGACCCGTGCGAAAGAGACGGCGGAGGCGGCCAACCAGGCGAAATCGGTATTCCTGGCCAATGTCAGCCATGAGTTGCGGACCCCGCTCAACGTCATCATCGGCAATGCCGAGATCCTGCGCGACTGGGACAGCTATGAGATGCCGAACGAAGAGATCAGGAGCTTCGCCGAGGACATCCTGGAGAACGGCACCTTCCTGCTCGACCATATCAACGATCTGCTCGACCTCGCCAAGGCCGAGGCCGGCGGTCTCGATCTGGTGGAGGAACCGGTCGACCTCGTCCGTCTCGTCGAGGCGACGGTCTCCGTCGTGCGCCGTCTGCCCCATGCCAGAGCGCTCCACATCGCGGCCGAGCCGGCGACGGCCCCGATCACCTTTTGCGGCGATCCGCGCCGGCTGCGCCAGGCGCTGCTCAACCTGCTCGGCAACGCCGTCAAGTTCACGCCGGACGGCGGCAGCGTGACCGTGCGGACCTCGTTGGACGCGGGCAACCGGGTGGAGGTGACGGTCACCGATACCGGGACCGGGATCGCGGCCGCCGATCTGGAACGTGTGATGGAGCCTTTCGTCCAGGCCGGACCGCCGGCCGGCAACCGCTCGCGGGCCGGCACCGGGCTTGGCCTGCCGTTGACCCGGATGCTGGTCGAATTGCATGACGGCGTGCTGCAATTGGACAGCACGCCCGACCAGGGCACCACCGCGACGATCCGATTCCCCGCCGAACGCACCATACGTAGCGCGTGATCGACATGCAGAACCTTGGACACCCGCCCGCGACTTCCCCGAATCGCCCCTGCGCTCACCGGCGATCGCGAGGGACGCGCCGATGAGTTCCGATAGCCTCAACACCGTTCTGCTGGTCGAGGACACCGTCGCCCTGGCCCGGACCTATCGTGGCTTTCTGCGCGGCGAGCCGTACGACATCCGTCATGCGGAGACCGGCGCGGAGGCATTGGCGGCGTTGAACGAATACACGCCCCAGGTCGTCCTGCTCGACCTTAAGCTGCCGGACTGCGACGGCCTCGACATTCTGAGGGAAATCTCGACCCGCCGCCTGCCGACCGCCGTCATCGTCATCACCGCGCATGGCTCGCTGGATACCGCCGTCCAGGCGATGCGAGCCGGCGCCAGCGACTTCCTGGTCAAGCCGTTCAACAAGGAACGGCTGCGGGTCACGCTGCGCAACATGCTCGAGCGCAACGAGCTTGCCCGCGTCGTGAAGACCTACAAGGAAACCATCGACCGCCATGGCTTCGCCGGCTTCATCGGCTCCAGCCTCGCCATGCAGGCGGTCTACCGCATCGTCGAGAGCGCGGCGGCCAGCGACGCGACGGTCTTCATCACCGGCGGGAGCGGCACCGGCAAGGAGGTCTGCGCCCAGGCGATCCATCGCTCCAGCCCGCGCGGCCGCGGACCGTTCATCGCCATCAACTGCGCGGCGATCCCCAAGGATTTGATGGAAAGCGAGGTGTTCGGGCATGTAAAGGGAGCGTTCACCGGCGCGCTGAGCGACCGCCCGGGTGCGGCGCGTCTGGCCCATGGCGGCACGTTGTTCCTCGACGAAATCTGTGAAATGGACCCGCTGCTGCAAGGCAAGCTGCTCCGGTTCGTCCAGACCGGCAGCTTCACGGCCGTCGGCGGCAGCAAGGTCGAAACCGTGGATGTGCGCTTTGTCTGCGCCACCAATCGCGATCCGCTGAACGAGGTTCGCGAGGGCCGCTTCCGCGAGGATCTGTACTACCGGTTGCACGTCATCCCGATCGTCCTGCCACCCCTGCGCGAACGCGGAGACGATGTCATGGAGATCGCCCGATATCTGCTCGGTGTCTACGCCGCCGAGGAGGGCAAGCGGTTCAGCCGCTTCGCACCGGAGGCGGAACAGATCATCCGGCAATACGGCTGGCCCGGCAATGTCCGGCAACTGCAAAACGTGTTGCGAAACATCGTCGTCCTCTATGACGACGAAGCGGTGACGGCCGACATGATGCCGGGGACGCTGATGGCGGTGAACCAGCAGACCTCGGCACCGTCAGCCCCGGCCGGGGTCGCGGAATCGCCGACGCCGCCTTACGAGGAGGGCGAGGTGAAGGATATGGGCCGGCTGGCCGAACTGATCCGTCCGCTCGAGGAGGTCGAATGGGAGACGATCGAGAACGCCGTCTCCCTATGCGGCGGTGACGTCCGCAAGGCGGCCGTCTTCCTCGGTATCGGCCCGGCAACGATCTACCGCAAACGCAGTCAACGCCAGCAAGCCACGGAACTCGGCAGCGACGGCTGACCGAACCGCAAGCTTCCCTCGCGATGCCGCGACCGGGCGTGAGTGGCATTGGCCCCGCATCCGCTCTACATCAGAGTCCGATCTGTGGAGGTCGATCATGATCCTGATCGACAGCGGAGGAGAGCGCCGATCATGCAGCGACGCGTCTTGCTGGCGACGATCGCGGCGTTGCCCTTGGCGGCGACGGCTCGTCCGGTCGCCGCGGCGCCGCCCGCGCGGCTCTGGGATCGCTGGCTCGAGCACAGCCCCGGCAGCACGACCGCCGTCGATCACACCGTCTGGGACGACCTGCTGGCCCGCTATCTGATCGCCCGACCGGACGGCATCAACCGGTTTGGCTATGGCGCGGTCACCGATGCCGATCGCGACGCGCTGGCCCGCTATGTCGACACGCTCTCGGCCACCGACCCGGACGGGCTGGCACGCGACGCGCAGTTCGCTCTGTGGGTCAATCTCTACAATGCGCTGACCATCAAGGTCGTGCTCGACCATTTCCCGGTCGACAGCATCCGCGACATCGACATCTCGCCTGGCCTGTTCGCCAACGGGCCCTGGGGGGCGAAGCTCCTGTCGATCAAGGGCGAGACGCTGGCCCTCGACGACATCGAACACCGAATTCTGCGACCGGTCTGGCGTGATCCGCGCATCCACTACGCGGTCAACTGCGCCGCACTCGGTTGCCCCAACCTGGCCCCCGTCGCGTTCCGGCCGGACCGGACCGAGGCGCTGCTCGGGCAAGGGGCGGCGGCCTTCGTGAACCATCCCCGCGGCGCACGGATCGAGCGGGGCCGGCTGCGGGTCTCGAGCATCTATGTTTGGTTCAGGGAAGATTTCGGCGGCAGCGATTCCGGGATCATCGCCCATTTGCGCGGCCATGCGACGGCGAACAAGCAGGCGGAGCTGGCTGCCATCGGCGACATCGCCGGCCACGACTACGACTGGCGGCTGAACCGGATCGACAACGGCAGTCGGTAGGGCGCCGATTGACAAGCGCCGATCACGGCGCCGATAAGGGGCGGGCCATGCCCGCGATCGTCGAGAAACTCTGCCGCTATCCGGTCAAGGGCCTGAGCCCGGAGACCCTCGACGCCGTCGATCTCGCCGTCGGCGCCGGACTGCCGGACGACCGCCGGTTCGCCATCGCCCATGGCGGCGAGTGGCGCGAGCGCGGCGGCTGGATGCCGAAGCGCCACTTCCTCACCTTGATGACCTACGAGCGGCTGGCGGCGCTGGAAACCGAATTCGACAGCGAAACCGGCGTACTGACCATTCGCCGCAAGGGCCGGCAGGTGGCGCGCGGCGACATTACCGTGCCGATCGGCCGCGCCCTGATCGATCAGTTCTTCGCCGCGTACATGCAGGGCGAGGCGGTTGGCACGCCGCGCATCGTCGAGCAGTCCGGCGTTATGTTCGGCGACACCGCCGAGCCGCTGGTGTCGATCATCAATCTGGCCTCGGTCAGCGACCTCGAGCGCGTGACCCGCCGCCCGGTCGACCCGCTGCGCTTTCGCGGCAACATCATGGTCGCCGGCGTCCGACCCTGGGC
>JABDIP010000060.1 GCA_013003675.1 Inquilinus sp. | reverse complement strand
GTGACCGGCGTCAGGCAGAGCAGCACGCCGACCGCGTATTTCCAGAAGAACATCACCAGGCGCCACGGCCATGCGCGGCGGCGGCGACATAGACCAGCGCCAGGCCGAGGGCGGCCAGCCGGCGCCGCCGCATCAGGCGCCGGATCAGCGGGAAATCCCAGAAGGCCCGCCAGGTGCCGGCCGATGCCTGGCGCGCCTGGGCCAGCGGCACATAGGTCATGACCAGGACGAACAGGGCGATCCCGAGCACGCCGACCAGCGGACCGACCCAGGCCTGCTCATAGCCCTTGTGGAACGAATTCTGCCAGCCGCCCCACCAGGACAGCAGCCACAGCGCGCCGCAAGGCAGGACCAGCAAGGCGGTATTGACAGAGGCCTGGAAGCCCGTCCTGAGATTGGCCCAGAGCGACCCGGCGATGCGCCTCAGCACCCGGGTCGCACGGCCCGGCGCGGCGGTTCCCCGCCATTCGGCGTCCGGGGCGCCGAGCAGCCAGTTCGGCCAGGCGACATGCTCGACCGTCCGGCCGTCGCCGAGCGCGAAATCATGGAATCCGGCCTTGTCGGCCCCGAATCCGCTGAGACGGTGCCAGCGCCGCAGCGTCGATCGCTGCATCAACCGGTAGGACCAGCCGACGACCAGGATCGCCGTGACCGGCGTCAGGCAGAGCAGCACGCCGACCGCGTATTTCCAGAAGAACATCACCAGGCGCCACGGCCATGCGCGGCGGCGGCGGACCCGCCCTGGCGTCATGCGAAGGCCTCGGCGAGGATCGGTCCCTCGGCGAACTCGGTATCGAACCCCATCACCCGACCGATGGTGGCGGCGACGCTGATCTGGTCGACCGGCCGGTCGACGACGTCGCCCCGCGCGATGCCCGGCCCGAACATCAGCGCCCAGATCTCATGGGCGGCGCGGCTGTTGAAATGGTGCTGGAACGGCACCGCCATCAGCCGGTTGTCGTCGCGGCCGCAATCGGGGACGATCACAAAGACCGTGTTGTCGCGGTATTCCGGATCGGCCTCGATGGCGGCCACGAGGCGCTGCAGCCCCTGATCGATGATCGAGATGCCACGGGTGTAATGGCTGGCCACGCCCCAATGCACATAGTCGGGGTCCTGATAGTTGATCATCATCAGTTTCGGCCTGAGTTCGCGGATCGCCCGCACCGCCAGTTCGGTCAGCAGCGTGTCGCCGCGCGGATTGACGAAGCCGGACTCGCCGTAGAACCGCTGCCAGCGATCCCAATAGGCCTCGATCTCCGGCGATTGCGGCTGCCCCGCCGTCTGCCGGTAGTCGAGGGATTCGAGCTTGGACAGCTCCTCGCTCAATTTCGCGAAACCGGGGTCGTCCGGCGGCGTCCGGGCCACCTGCCGGCGCAGCAGATGGGTCTTGAAGCGATACAGGCTCAGCACCTGCGAGCGGTAGGCGATGCCGAAGAGGTGGTGGTTGCTGAAGGTGAAGAATTCCTCGTCGGTGCGATCCTCACCGTTGATCAGCAGCGTCCGGTGCGCCGGAACATTCCAGGCGCGGCGCAGATATTCGAACAGCGTCGGTGCCCCGGGTTCGTAGCGTTCCTTGAACGCGGCGCCGGCGATGTCCTCATAGCGGTCGTAGCGTCCGGTCAGGGTGTAGAGCGTGCCCTGCCCGTGGCTGGTGACGATATCCTCCAGCGACTGGATCCGCATGTCGCGGAACAGCGTGCCGCGCGCCGCCAGCGTGTGGGCGAGGAACGGCGCGTAGGTGTGGTCGGGATCGATGGTCTCCCGCCGCCGCACCCCGCCGCCGAAGCGGACCAGGACGACGTTCGGGCCGCGATAGGCCGCCTGGGCCAGGGCCGATGGGGCGCGGCCGGCGAGACCGAGGCCGGCGGTGGCCGCAATGCCGGCATTGAAGGCTCGGCGGCCGATGATTGGCGACATAACGATCCCCCCTTTGACGGCTGAACGGGCCGGTGGAGGCGGGAACCATCCCATGAAGCGGCCGATCCGGGCAATCGCTCCCGGTCGTCGGGCACCAGGCGACCGATGTCCGGCCGCTAGCCGACGGCCCTCGCCGTCCGCTATCCTGGTCGTCGTGCCCATTCCGGCAAAACGAGGACCCGGCGCTGACCACCGACACGCAAGAGCCAAACCCCGCCGCTAAGCACCCGCTCGGCCACTATCTCGGCACCGTGATCGATGGCGTCTGGTATCGGCGATACCGCGCCGACGGGTTCCTGGCGCGCGGCCTCGGGCGCTATTGGTACGAAGGCGGGCAGCTCCATTTCCGGCGCTTCCTGATCAAGACCCCGGTGGTGATCCCCCTCGACTCGGTCATCCGCGTCGATCTCAAGGCATGGCACGCCGGCCGCTGGGCGCTGCAGCGCCGGATCGTCGTGCTGGTCTGGCGCAAGGGCATGCTGGAACTGCATAGCGGCTTCGTCTTCTCCAACGCGCGGCGCGAGATCGACGCCGCCCTGGCGACGCTCGAAGCGGAGATCGCCGCCGCCAAATCGTCCGGCTGAGCGCCTAGGCCCGCCACGCCGGCTTCGCGGCCTCGCCACGGGCGTCTTGCCGTGTCAGGCCGATGTCCCGCAGCAGCCGGTCGTCGAGGTGCCTCAGGTGGCGGCGCTGCCGGGAGCGTTCCCGCCAGACGAACAGGGCAGCGGCGGCGCCTCCGAATAGGCCGCCCCAGCGACTGGTCCGCAGGTCCGCGCCGTAGGCGCGCGCTCGTGGTCCGATGCCGATGCTCATGGTTCTGGTTCCATCGATCAGTCGTTACCGAGGGGAAGGCTAACCCATTGCGCGACGGTGATGCTTCGTCTAACATCGAAATATGAAAACAGGACCGGATATCGCCCATGTCGCCGCGCTGCTCGGCGACCCGGCGCGCGCCAACATGCTGACAGCGCTGATGAGCGGCCGGGCGCTGACCGCCAGCGAGCTGGCCTCGGAGGCCGGGGTGACGCCGCAGACCGCCAGCGCCCATCTGGCCCGGCTGCAGCAGGGCGGACTGGTCGTCCCGCGCAAGCAGGGCCGCCACCGCTACTACGCGCTGACCGGCGAGGACGTAGCGGCGGTGCTCGAGGCGCTGATGGGGCTGGCGGCGCGGACCGGCCATCTGCGCACCCGGACCGGACCGAAGGACCCGGCCCTGCGCCGGGCCCGTGTCTGCTACGACCATCTGGCCGGCGAGTTGGGCGTGCGGATGT
>JABDIP010000009.1 GCA_013003675.1 Inquilinus sp. | reverse complement strand
CCTTGCGCTCTCCACCAATGGCCACGACGGTTTCGCCGGCCGCCGCCGGGGCCGAACCGTCGACGGCAGGGGCGGAGCCGGGGTCGGTCGCGGCATCCGCGGCGACGGCGGGGCCGACGTTGGCGTTGGTGTTGGCGTTGGCGTTGGCGTTCGACGCGCCATCCGGCCCGCCGCCATAGGTGGCGTCCAGGTCGATGATGTCGCGCAGCAGCATCTTCCCGTCCTTCAGGGCATTGTGCCACTCGATGATCGCCCGAATGGTCAGCGGCGACTCGCAGATGCCGCCGATCATCATCTCGCGGCCGGCCTCGATGCGCTTGGCGATGGCGATCTCGCCCTCGCGCGACAGCAACTCGACCGACCCCATCTCGCGGAGGTACATGCGGACCGGATCGTCGGTCCGGCCAATGTCGTCGTCGTCAAGATTGCCGGCGGGGCGGACCTCGCCCTCGCGCTCGGGTTCGGCGCCGGCGACCTCCTCGGAATCCTCGTTCTCGACGACGTTGATGCCCATCTCGGACAGGGCCGACATCACGTCTTCGATCTGCTCGTTGGCGGTCTTTTCCTGGGGCAGGGCGGCGTTCAACTCATCGATGGTGATGTAGCCGCGCTCCTTGCCCTTGGCGATGAGCTTCTTGATGCTCTGACCGGCATTGTCGAGCAACGGGCCATCGCCCGTTTCTTCGCGGTTGTCGGCGATCTCCGCCGCGCTCGTCGCTTTGGTGGCCATACGGTTTCGTGCCCTTACGATCGCTTCACCTGAATACCCGCCGATCCGCCGAGGCGAACGCGGCAATTGGGGCCGGCGCCCGAGGCGCGGCGCTTCCCGCTATCTTCCGCTGCTGGCTGTCTTCATCCCGGCTGGCGGCACCGCCCCGGCCGGTCGATCAAAGACTGCCCGGTTCGTCGCCTTCGCCCCCGCTCCTTTCGGCCTGCAGCGCCTGCACCCGGGCCAGGTTCGCCTCGGAAGGCTCCCGCCCCAGCGCACTGCCGGCCGCGCGTAACTCATCCCGCGTCCGTCGGGCCTCGAGGCGCCGCCAGACTTCGTGCCACCCGGCCCGCGCCTCGTCGATCGACACGGTCGGTCGGGCGAAGGGGGCCAGAGTGTATATCCGATCACTGCTTAAGCGGTCTACACCGCCAGCGCAGCCAGACTCGCAAAGGTGGCGTCGAAGCGAATCCGAATCAAGGGCCGAGGGACCGGAAAGCGCAGCAATCATCTCACGGCGCAGCCGATCGAGGCCGCCATCGGCGATCTCGAGCAACGCCGCCGCTTCGCCAATCTCGTCGAACAGCGCCGGATGGCCGAGAAGCGCCGCCAGCAGAACCGTCGGCAAGGGATCGGCCTCCGCCGGCCGGCGCGGCCGCGGGCCCGACCGCGCGGCGGGCCGGTCCGCGGCATCGGGACGCGGCCGCTGTGCCGCCGGCGTACGCCACGGGAAGGCCGCCTCGACCCGCTGGCGAAACTCGCGGCGGTAGAACTCCTGCACGGTGCGGTCGACGATCAGCGCCGCCTCCGCCTCCAGCGCGGCCTTCAGCCCGGCGCGACCCTCGGGCGTATCGGTCCGGTGGGCGGTCAGCGCCCGCTCCCACAGGATCTCGGCCAACGGCCGCGCCGACTCCAACACCGCCCGCATCGCCTTGGCGCCACCGGCCGCGATCAGACTGTCCGGATCCTCCCCGGTCGGCAGATAGGCGATCCGCACCGACTGGTCCGGGCGCAGCAGCGGCAGCGCCCGGTCCGCCGCCCGGCTGGCCGCGCGCAGACCCGCCGTGTCGCCGTCGAAACACAGGACCGGCACCGCCGACAGTTTCCACAATTCCTGGATCTGCGCCTCGGTCAAGGCAGTGCCCAGCGGCGCCACCGCCGCCTGGAAACCGGCCGCAACCAGGGCGATCACGTCCATGTATCCCTCGGCCACCACCACGCTGTGGCCCTGGCCGGCGGCCATCCGCGCCCGCGACATCCCGTAGAGAAGCTGGCCCTTGTGGAACAGCGGATGGTCCGGGCTGTTGATGTATTTCGGGCCATCGCCCTCGAGCAGCCGGGCGCCGAATGCGACGACCCGGCCGCGCCGGTCGCTGACCGGGAACATCACCCGGTTGCGGAAGAACGAGTACGGTTCCCGCCCATCTTCCGGCACCCGTGCCAGCCCCAGTTCGACCATCGCGTCGACGGCGAAACCCTCGCTCTTCAGCGCGCCGATCAACGCCCGCCCCTCGGCCGGGGCATAGCCCAGCCTGAAGCGGGCGATCGTCTCGTCGTCGAGGCCGCGTTCGGTCAGATAGGACAAGGCGAGGCGGCCGCCGGCGTCGCGCAGACGGGCCTCGAAGAATAGGCAGGCCGCTTCCGCCAGGTCGTGCAGTCCCTTTTGGCGGGCGAATCGGGCTTCGTCCTCGGGGGTTGGTTGCGGAACCGTCAGTCCGGCGCGCGCCGCCAATTGCTCGACCGCCTCCATGAAGGGCTGGTTGTCGTGCTGCATCAGGAAGCCGATCGCGTCGCCATGGGCGCCGCAGCCGAAGCAATGGAAGAAGGCCTTGCTGTCGTTGACCGTGAAGCTGGGGGTCTTCTCGCGGTGGAAGGGACACAGCCCCTTGAATTCGTGGCCGGCGCGGGTCAGCCGGACGCGGGCGCCGACCACCTCGGACACCGGCACGCGGGCACGCAGTTCATCGAGGAAACCGGGCGGCAGGGGCATGGCGGCCTGGGTCCGCTCGCCTAGGCGAGGACCTTCTTCACCATGCCGCTGGCCTTGGCGAAATCCATGCGGCCGGCATAGCGGCTGCGCAACGCGGCCATGGTGCGGCCCATATCCTTGATCCCCTTGGCGTCGATATCGGCGATCACCGCGGAAACCGCCGCACGCATCGATCCTTCGTCCATCTGCTCTGGCAGGAAGCGGCGGATGATCTCCACCTCCTCGCGCTCGCCCTCGGCGAGGTCGAGGCGCCCGCCCTGTTCGTAGAGCGCCACGCTGTCGTGGCGCTGGCGGATCATGGTCTGCAGCAGCGACATGATCTCGTCATCGCCGATGCCGTCCATCACGCCCTTGCCACGGGCGGCGATGTCGCGGTCCTTCACGGCGGCGACGATCAGGCGCAGGGTCGAGACGGCGCGCTTTTCCTTGGCCTTGATGGCCTTGGTGAGCGCCTCGTTGATCCGGGGACGGAGCATGAATGGTCCTCGTACAATCGGCCGGCGAAAAAGGCGCGTACCATAGCCAAATCGCGGTTCGGGCGCAAACCGTCCCGCCATATGCAACTTATTGATCCACAAGTATCTTTTACCAGCGGCCCGGCACATGCCCGCCACTCGCGCGCCTCCGGTCTGGTGTCGGTCGCGGTTCCGTGCTTTATCACCGCGCGATCGGCAATGCACGCCGGTTGTGGAGAGCGGGACGATGAAACGGCACGGTCCGACAGACGGCGACAGCCCGCCGGAAGGCGCCACCGGCGCCCTGGTGCTGGGCGACGGCGCCGTGCTGTGGGGCCGCGGGCTCGGGGCCGCCGGCAGCGCGGTGGGCGAGGTCTGCTTCAACACCTCGATGACCGGCTACCAGGAGATTCTGACCGACCCTTCCTATGCCGGCCAGATCGTCACCTTCACCTTTCCCCATATCGGCAATGTCGGCGCCAATCCTGAGGATGTGGAGACGACGACACCTGCGGCGCGCGGGCTGGTCCTGCGGGCCGACATCACCGGGCCGTCGAACTGGCGCGCCACCCGCTCGCTGGAAGACTGGCTGCGGGCGAACGATCTGGTCGGCCTCTCCGGCATCGACACCCGCCGGCTGACCCGCCGCATCCGCGACGGCGGGGCCGCGAACGGCGTCATCGTCCATGCGCCGGACGGTGGCTTCGACCTCGCCGCCCTCAAGCGGCAGGCCGCCGAATGGCCGGGGCTGGAGGGCATGGATCTGGCCGGCGAGGTGTCGTGCCGGCAGACCTATGGCTGGGACGAGACGCCGTGGGCGCTGGGCGCCGGTTATGGCCGGCAGGCGACACCGACCCGGCACGTGGTCGCCGTTGATTTCGGCGCCAAGCGCAACATCCTGCGTTCGCTGGCCGGCCTCGGCTGCCGGGTCACAGTGGTGCCGGCGACGGCGACGGCGGAAGAGGTGATGCGGCACCGGCCGGACGGCATCTTCCTGTCGAACGGGCCCGGCGATCCGGCCGCCACCGGCCGCTACGCGGTGCCGACGATCAAGGCGCTGCTGGAAAGCGGGCGGCCGGTCTTCGGCATCTGCCTCGGCCACCAGATGCTGGCCCTAGCGCTCGGCGCGCGGACGGTGAAGATGCATCACGGCCATCGCGGCGCCAATCATCCGGTCAAGGACCTCGCCACCGGCAGGGTCGAGATCACCAGCCAGAACCACGGCTTCGTGGTCGACTCGGCCAGCCTGCCGAGCGGCGTCGAACAGACCCATGTCAGCCTGTTCGACGGCTCGAACGAAGGGCTGCGGCTGACGAACCGGCCGATCTTCTCGGTGCAATACCACCCCGAGGCATCGCCGGGTCCGACCGACAGCCACTATCTGTTCCGGCGCTTCGTCGAGGCGATCGACGGCGCCGTGGCCGCCTGAAGGGACCGGCGGGATGGGCGCCATCTTCGACAGCGCGTTGATCGGCCTGCCAGTGCTGCTGGCGCATTCGGCCCTGACCCTGCTGATGTTCGTCGTTGGCCTGGCGATCTATGTCTGGATCACGCCGCACCGGGAATTCGAGCTGGTCCGCCAGAACAACGCGGCCGCCGCGGTGGCGCTGGGCGGCGCCATGCTGGGCTTGGCGATCCCGCTGGCGGCGGCGATGGCCAACAGCGTGCAGTTGATGGAGATCGCACTGTGGGGCGGGGTCGCGCTGTTGTTGCAGATCATCGCCTACAAGATCGTCGATCTGGTGCTCCGCGACCTCAGCGCCGCCATCGAGCGCGGCCAGATCGCGCCGGCCCTGGTGCTCGTGGCCGCCAAGCTGTCGGCCGCGCTGGTCAACGCGGCGGCGATGTCGTAGGGCGCACAGATGCGCCGCCTCGACTGGTTCGTCATCCTGCTGCTGGTGGCGGTGGTCGTCGGCGGCTTTCTGCGCGAGCAACCGGCCGCGGACCGGACCCCGCCGATCCTCGCCCGGCCGCCGGCGACCGCGCCGCCCGCCGCGTCGGCCGACCGGCTCTCGCTGGAGGCGTTCCTGGCGGCGGTCCCGCCGCCGCCGCGCATGCGCTTTCGCAACACCCTGGTGATCGAGGCCGACGCGACCCCGCGCCGCGGCGGCTCCTTTGCCGGCACCGTTTGGGCACTGGCCGGCGGCGGCGCGTGGCTGACGGCGCGCCACGTCACCGACCGCTGCCGCCGTCTCGGCATTCTTCGCGGTGAGCGCCTGCCGGCCGCAATCGGGCATCCGGAGGCCGATGTCAGCGCCATACCGACCGGCCGCGTGCCGGCCGGCGGGTTGGCCTTCAGCCGCGATCCGCTGCAGGCCGACGAGAACGTCTTCCTGGTCGGCTACCCGTCCGGCCGGCCGACCGCGGTCTGGGCGACGGTCACCGGCACCGGCTTCCTCGACCATCGCCAGTTGGGCCATCGCGAAGAGGTGGTCGTCGTCGCCGAGCGCCGCCGGACGCCGGATTTCAGCGGCGATCTGGGGGGCATCAGCGGCGGCCCGGTGCTCGACGCGGATGGCAATGTCATCGGCTCGGTGATCGGCGGCTCGGCGCGCCGGGCGCGCAGCATCCTGAGCACCGAGCGGAACCTCGCCTGGATGGCCGCCTCGGCCGGCGGCGCGACGTCCGCGAGCCTGGCGTCGGCGGGCAACGGCACGGCGATCAGCCCGAAGAACTTCGCCACGGCGACCGGACCGCTGCTCGGCGGACCGATCCGCGTCGTCCGCTGCGACCGGTAGCGAGCCGATGACCGGCCGCGCGACCCGCAAGCCGCCGGCTCTCCGGAGCGACCGCATCCGGGTCGCCCTTGTCGCACCGGGCGACGCGGCGGCCCTGCGCGACTTCCACCGCCGCAACCGCGCCTATCTCCGACCGTGGATGCCGCCGACGGCGGCGGATTTCGAGACAACCGGCTATTGGCGACGGTGGACGGCCGCCGCCCCCGTGCTGTTCGCCGAAGACCGCGCGGTCCGGCTTGTCATCCGCGAACGGGCGACGCCGGACGGCCCGGTCCTCGGCCAGGTCAACCTCAGCAACATCGTCCGCGGCGCCTTCCAGGCCGCCCATCTCGGCTATCATCTCGACCATGCGGCGGAAGGGCACGGCATGATGAGCGAGGCGCTGCGCCTCGTCGTCGACCACGCCTTCGGGCCGCTCAGCCTGCACCGGCTGATGGCCAACTACGTCATCGGCAACGCCCGCAGCGCCAAGGTGCTGGCCCGCCTCGGTTTCCGGGTCGAGGGCGTGGCGAAGTCCTATCTCTTCATCGGCGGCGCCTGGCGCGACCACGTGTTGACCGCCCTGGTCGACCCGACCGGCCGACCGCCGCCGCCGCCTTATACCAAGGGACATAGATAATGACCGGTTTCACCGCTCTGCTATGTCCGCCCGCTAGGCGCGGTTCGCGCCGTGGTGCAACGCACCACAAGCGGGCCGCAACGCGGCGGGCGGACATAGGAGAGCGGCCTGCGGTGGAGCCCCTTGGCCCTTCGGGTGCGTTGCGGCGCTTGCCCGATGCGCTGCATCGCGCCGCGCGCCGCGCCTGCCCGAAGGGGCCAAGGG
>JABDIP010000005.1 GCA_013003675.1 Inquilinus sp. | reverse complement strand
CGGCCTGCCGGTGGCGGTGCTGATCGACGGCCGCTCCGCCTCCGGTGCCGAGGTGGTGGCGGCGGCGATGCAGGATAGCGGCCGGGCAGTGCTGATCGGCGCCACCACCTTCGGCAAGGGCAGCGTGCAGACGGTGACCCCGCTGCCGAATGACGGCGAACTCTATCTCACCTGGAGCCGTATCTATGCCCCGTCGGGCTATACCCTGCATCGCCAGGGCGTATTGCCGACGATCTGCACCAGCGGCGCAACCGGGAATGCCGACGAGCTGATCGCCGCATACCGGGCCGGCGGCCTGGTACCGATCGCCCTGCTCAACACGGCGCGTCAAGCCGCGCCGGACGACCTGGCGGCGCTTGAACAACTGCGCGGCACCTGCCCATGGCAGGCGCATGACGAGGCGCTCGACGAGTTGATCGCCCGGCGGGTTCTGCTCGATGCCGCGCTCTATGCCGAGGCGCTGGCCGGCGTCGGCCAGCTGGCGCAGGCGAGCCGATAGGACGAAAAGCCGTCGAAACCAACCCCTTGGATCGCGAGCGCCCCGGCTTGACAGCGGCGCGCGGGAAGGTATGGTGCGCGCCCGGCCCAATCGCGCGAAACGGCGCCGGCCCTGACCGGGCCCCGGCCGCCGCAACACAGGAACCCGCGTCATGGCGAAATCGAACATGCTGAAGATCCGCATGAACAGCACGGCGGACACCGGCTTCTTCTACGTCACCAAGAAGAACCCGAAGACCAAGACCGAGAAGCTGACCTTGAAGAAATACGACCCGATCGCGCGCAAGCACGTCGAATTCAAGGAAGGCAAGATCAAATAGGCGCTCGGCCCATTGCCGATGCGAAAAGGCCGCGCCCCGGGCGCGGCCTTTTTCCTTGCCGATCGCATGGTCCCCGGTCGGACAGTCAGCCCATCGCCGCCACCGCCGCCAGGATGTCCGGCGGCAACTCGTCCAGCCCTTCGGCGACGACCCGGTTGCGGCCCCGGTTCTTGGCCGAATAGAGGCATTGGTCGGCGCGATCGATCAGCGAATCCGGCGGTTCCTTCGGATTTTCCGTGGCGGCGACGCCGAGGCTAATGGCGATCGATAGCGGGCCCTTGGCGTGCGAGACCTTGAACGGCCGCTGGCAGATCGTCAGCCGCAGCCGTTCGGCCACCATCGCCGCCGCCTCGACGGAGGCGTCGGGCATGATGATGACGAATTCCTCGCCGCCGATGCGGGCGACCATGTCGAAGTTGCGCAGGTTGCGGCTAACCCTGGCAGCCAGTTCTTTCAGCACCTCGTCGCCGACGGCGTGGCCGTAGGTGTCGTTGATCGCCTTGAAGAAGTCGACGTCGAACAGGATCGCCGCGACCGGCTTGTGGGTCTCGCCGATCCGGCCGACGATGCGGGTCAGGTGGGCGTTGAGATAGCGCCGGTTGAACAGCCCGGTCAGGCTGTCGGTCAGCGCCATCGACAAGCTCTCCTCATAGTTCTGGCGCAACCGCTCCTGATAGCGCTTGCGCCGCACCTGGGTGCGGACCCGCGCCTTCAGCTCGTTGCGGTCGAGCGGCCGCAGGAGATAGTCGTTGGCGCCGAGTTCGAGACCCTTGGCGATGCGCGGCAACTCGCCTTCGCTCGCCATCAGCAAAATCGGCGTCTGCCGGGTCGCCTCATGGCTGCGGAGCTGCGAGCACAGCCGCAACGCATCTTCCGACTGCATGCTGAGGGAAACCACGACCAGCTCGTAATCGCCAGCCTGGGCCCGTTCCAGCGCTTCGCGGCAGGTTTCCACCGCAGTCAGCTCTTCGCAATGGTCTTCCAGGGTATTGACGATCTTCTCCAGCTCGATGTCGCTGTCGTCAACCACCAGGATACGGCATTGCTCGGCCGACTCCGCCTGTTCGGACGCGGTCTTGGTAATCACTCCAAGTTCGCCGGAGGTATTCTCACGCTGGCGCCACTCGTCCATCATCATCTTCAGCCGGACCAACGAGCGGACCCGCGCGAACAGCGCGATGTCGTCGACCGGCTTGGTGAGGAAATCGTCGGCGCCCGCTTCCAGCCCGCGGACGCGATCGGCGGTGTCGCTGAGGGCGGTGACCATGACCACCGGGATGTGGCGGGTGGTTTCGCTCGCCTTCAGGCGCTTGCAGACCTCGAATCCGTCCATGCCCGGCATCATCACGTCAAGCAGGATCAGGTCGGGCGCTTCCTGCTCGGCCCGCTCAAGCGCCTGGAAACCGTTGGATGCCGTGAGCACGTCGAAATACTCGTGGCAAAGCTTCGCTTCCAGAAGCTTGACGTTCGGCAGAACGTCGTCGACGACCAAGACCCGTGCGGACATTTTTTTAGCTTCTCAGCTTAGATACCGCTTCACGGTGTCGAGGAACCTCGCGATTGAGATCGGTTTCGCGATGTAATCCTCGCACCCCCCTTCACGGATCTTTTCTTCGTCCCCTTTCATCGCGAACGCAGTGACGGCGATCACGGGGATCTTCTTCAGTTCGTCATCTTCCTTGATCCATTTGGTCACTTCCAACCCGGAAACCTCAGGCAATTGGATGTCCATCAGGATCAAATCCGGTCGTTCCTGGCGGGCGATCTTCAGCGCCTCCATGCCGTCGCGCGTCTGCAGGGTCGCATATCCGTGCGCCTCCAGCAGATCGTGAAACAGTTTCATGTTGAGTTCGTTATCTTCGACGATAAGAACCGTCTTTCCCATCGCCATTTCCTTATCCGCGGCCGCGGCCGGTATGGCTGAAGACATTACGCGTGGGCCCCCCTTTGCTACAATGCCTGACCTGACGCCGGACAGAGGTCCGCCGAAAGTCTGTCGGTGGGTTTATCAACACTTGGTTAACAAATTGTCACCACCGGCTCCCGGTTCAGACCGCGCCAGCCGCACCGACGGTCCGGCGCCGCAGCCGGGATTGTGCCGGGATTGCGCCACGGCGACGGACGCCGCGGCCGGGGGCGCCCGCTGCCCCGAATGTCATTCGCCTCGGCTCATCATGCACCGCGAATTGCATCGGCTGGCGATCGCCCATCTCGATTGCGATGCCTTCTATGCCACCGTCGAGAAACGCGACCGGCCGGAATTGTCGGACCAGCCGGTGATCATCGGCGGCGGCCGGCGCGGTGTGGTCGCGGCCGCCTGTTATGTGGCCCGGCTCTCTGGGGTGCGCTCGGCGATGCCGATGTTCAAGGCGCTGGCCGCCTGCCCCAAGGCCGTCGTGATCAAGCCCGATATGCGCAAATACGCCGAAATCGGCCGCCGGGTCCGCGAGTTGATGCTGTCGGCAACGCCGCTCGTCGAGCCGATCTCGATCGACGAGGCGTTCCTCGATCTCTCCGGCACCGAAGCCCTGCACCACGGCAGCCCGGCCCAGACCTGCGTCCGGCTGGTGGCGCGGATCGAGGCCGAGCTGGGCATCACCATCTCGGTCGGCCTCAGCTACAACAAATTCCTCGCCAAGCTGGCGTCCGACCTCGACAAGCCGCGCGGCTTCGCGGTAATCGGCAGGGCCGAGGCGGTAGAGTTCCTGGCCGGCCGGCCCGTCGGCGCCATCTGGGGCGTCGGCAAGGCGCTCGGCACGCGGCTGAACGCCGACGGCCTGCGCCGGATCGGCGATCTGCGCCGCCACGACGAGGCGACCCTGGTCGCCCGCTACGGCGGCATCGGCCGCCGCCTGTGGCGCTTCGCCCATGGCCGCGACGATCGCGTGGTGGAGCCCGGCGGGGCGGCCAAGAGCGTCTCCGCGGAGACCACCTTCAACGACGACATCGCCGATCTGGACAGTCTGAAGCAGCGGCTGTGGCCGCTGTGCGAGCGGGTCGCAACGCGGCTGAAGGCGAGGGACCTGGCCGCCCGGACGGTCGTGCTCAAGCTCAAGACGGACCGGTTCCGCCTGCTGACCCGGAGCCATCAGTTGCCGGCACCGACCCAGCTCGCCGATACGCTCTACCGGACCGCCCTGCCGCTGCTGGCGGCAGAGGCCCACGGCACGCGCTACCGGCTGATCGGCATCGGCGGCGCCGAGCTTACGGCAGACGCCCGCGCCGACCCGGCCGATCTGCTCGACCGCGGAATCGACCGCCGGCGCAAGGTGGAGGAAGCGATCGACAGCGTGCGCGCCAAGCTCGGCGACGCCGCGATCATGAAGGGCCGTGGGTTTCCAGGAAGGCGATGACCGGCGTGACGGCCCCGACCGCGCCGTCGTCAGGGGCAGTCCGGACGGTCCAGGGCCTCGAGTTCGGCCAGGGTCGCGCGCACGGTGAAATCGCCGTAGTCGATCAGCATGCTGTCGATGACCCCGTTGTCGTAGAGGGTGACCGACATCTCGTAGTCGGGCTCCGAACCGCCCTCGCTGAGCGAAAAAAAGGCGAGCTGCACCGGCCAGAATGGCCGTGACAACAACGCGTTCTCGGCCTCTTTGGGGCCCGGCTGACGGTCGCCGATAACCGCGCTGATCTCGCTGAGGCCGTCGACCTCGGTGCCGTCGAACATATAGGAGACGAAGAAGCGGCCGCCATCCTCGGCTTCCTGGAGCAGACGCAGCGTATGCGCGGTCGGAAACAACGTCCCCGACGGTAGCGCCTCGGCGTGCGACTCCGGAATCCGGTAGTCGACCCGGCCGGTACCGTCGCCGCCGATCTCGGCAACGCCGCGGATCTCCTCGTCGGTCATGCCGCCGGTAGCGTTGCGGACCGTGAAATTGAAGTCGCGGCCATCCTTCGATTCCCAGGTGGCATAAGTCATCCACTGGTCGACCTCGCCACCCTCGGCGAAGAGATAGCGAGTGCGATAGCGCTGCTCGACGGTCCAGCCGTCGCAGCTTTCCTCCCATAGGAACAGCATCTGGCCGTCGACGTCGCTGACCTGTGAGCCCATGCGGGCGGAGCCCATGTCGAGCTGGTAGATCGCCCGGTGCGGCGCGATCTCCCACGCGGCGGCGGCCGGCGCGGCCAGGGCGGCAACGACGGCCAGGGCGGCGGCGAGACGGGCGACGGTGTGGGACAAAACGCGACCTCCGAGACATTTCCCGCAATGGGGCGGAGCAATACCCATAGGAACATAGTAATCCTTAACCGCACACGAAACGCGACAATGCGGTTTTTCAAGGGAGATGGCATCGATGGCGGCGAAAGCGACGCTCTATGTGACACGGAAACTGCCGGACGCGGTCCTGGCACGGGCGGCCCGCGATTACGACGCGCGGCTGAATGTCGAGGATGTGCCGCCCGGTCCCGACGGCCTGGTCGCCGGCGCCGCCGGGATGGATGCCATCCTGTGTACCTCCGCCGACCGCTTCGATGCCGAATTGATCGGCCGCCTGCCGGCGCGGGTACGGATCGTTTCCACCTTCTCGGTCGGGCTGGAGCATATCGACCTGGCGGCGGCGCGCGAGCGCGGCCTGATCATCGCCAACACGCCGGATGTGCTGACCGGCGCCACGGCCGACATCGCCATCCTGCTGCTGCTCGGAGCCGCGCGGCGCGCCGGCGAAGGCGAACGGATGATCCGCGACGACGCCTGGAAGGATTGGACACCGACCCAGATGCTCGGCACCGAGTTCAGCGGCAAGCGGCTGGGCATCGTCGGCATGGGACGGATCGGCCAGGCGGTGGCGAAACGCGCCGCCGGTTTCGACATGGAGATCCACTACCACAACCGCCGGGAACTGCCGGCGGCCCAGGCGCATGGGGCGACCTATCACGCCGATCTCGATGCCATGCTGCCGCTCTGCGATTTCCTCTCGCTGCACTGTCCGTTGACGCCGGAGACGCTGCACCTGCTGAATGCCGACCGCCTGGCCCGGCTGCCCGACGGGGCCGTGGTCGTCAACACCGCGCGCGGCAGCGTGGTCGACGACGAGGCGCTGATCGCCGCCCTGCGCTCGGGCAAGCTGGCCGCCGCCGGCCTCGACGTGTTCGACGGCGAGCCGGCGATCAATCCGGCATACCGCGCCCTGCCCAACACCTTCCTGCTGCCGCATCTCGGCAGCGCCACGGTGGAAACCCGCAACGCCATGGGCTTTCGCGCCCTCGACAACATCGACGCGGTGATGGCCGGCTCGCCGTCGAACACGTCGAGACCGGCGGCCGCCAGCTTGCCCGAGCGCAGGGCGGCGATCAGCGCCCTGTCGTCGACCACGCTGCCGCGCGCGGTGTTGACGACGACGGCGCCGTCCGGCAGCCGGGCCAGGCGTTCGGCGTTCAGCAGGTGCAGCGTCTCCGGCGTCAACGGACAGTGGAGCGACAGGAAATCGCAGAGCGGCAGCATGGCGTCGAGATCGGCGTGATAGGTCGCCCC
>JABDIP010000001.1 GCA_013003675.1 Inquilinus sp. | reverse complement strand
CCGTTGCCCGGGCTGCGTCGGAATCCGTCCTTGCGCGCTGCCGGCCGCCACGACGAATTCTCTTGGTGTCTCGGCCGGTTGATGGTGAAACCGGCGCAATGCTGGAATTCGTCAATTTCTACCTGATCCCCGGGCTGATCCTGGGCAGCATCTACGCGCTGGGGGCGATCGGCGTGTCGCTGCTGTTCGGCATATTGCGCTTCGCCCATTTCGCCCATGGCGATCTGATGACTCTGGGCGCCTATCTGGCGCTGACCCTGGTGCTCGGGCTCGGCTGGCCGGCGATGGCGGCGCTGCCCATCGCCATGCTGGCGACGGCGGCCATCGCCATCGGCATCGACCGTGCCTTCTACAAGCCGTTCCGCAGCGGTGCGACCATCATCACCGTCATCGCCTCGTTCGGGGTGACGTTGATGGTGCGTTCCGTCGTGCAACTGTTCTGGGGGGTCGAGATCGTCTCCTACCAAAGCGGCATCCAGCGGCCGCTGGTGTTCTTCGACAGCCTGCGCATCGCCGAACGGCATTTCTGGATCGTCGGCAGTGCCGTGCTGCTGGTCGTGGCGCTGCACTTGTTCCTCACCCGCACCCGCACCGGCAAGGCGATGCGGGCGATGAGCGACGACCCGGATCTGGCCCGGGTCACCGGCATCGACACCGGACGGGTGGTCGTCTGGACCTGGGCGATCGGCGCCGGCCTCGCCGCCGCCGGCGGTGTCTTCCTCGGCATCGACACGCAGCTCAACCCGAACATGGGCTGGAACATGCTGCTGCCGGTATTCGCCGCCGCGATTCTCGGCGGCATCGGCCGGCCCTATGGCGCGATCGCCGGCGGCATGGTGATCGGCCTTGCCGAGGAGTTGTCGACCTATCCCTGGATCGGCGTCGAGCCGCTGCTGTCGCCAGGCTACAAGAGCGCGGTCGCCTTCGCGCTGATGGTGGCGATGCTGATCTGGCGGCCTTCGGGCCTGTTCAAGGGACGGGTGTTCTGATGGACGGAATGCTGTTCGGCCTGGGCATGTATCTGATCGCCCTGCTGACCATGGCCGGCATCTATGCGGTCATCGCCCTCGGCCTCAACGTGCATTGGGGCATGACCGGGCTGTTCAACGCCGGCATCGCCGGGTTCTTCGCCATCGGCGCCTATGTCTCGGCCCTGCTGACCGCCGGCGACAGCCCCGGCCACATCGGCGGCTTCGGCCTGTCGATCCCGCTTGGCCTGGCCGCCGCCATGGTCGCCTCGGGCGTGCTCGCCTATGGCATCGGCCGCATCTGCCTGCGCCTGCAGAGCGACTACCTCGCCATCGCCACCATCGGCATCGCCGAGATCCTGCGCCTGGTGCTGAAGAACGAGATCTGGCTGACCGGCGGGCCGCGCGGCATCGGCGCCATCCCGCGGCCGTTCGAGGGGCTTGGCCAGCCCTGGGCGCAACTCGCCTTCCTGGCCGTCGTCGCGGTGCTGGTGGCGGCGATCTATTGGGCCATCGAGCGGGCGCAGAATGCCCCCTGGGGCCGGGTGATGCGGGCGATCCGCGAAAACGACGTCGCGGCGGAGGCGGCCGGCAAGGACGTGGTGCGCTTCCGCCTGCAGGCCTTCGTCTTCGGCGCCTTGTTCATGGGGCTGGGCGGCGCGCTGACCGCCCATTCCTTCAAGTTCATCGGCCCCGACGCGACCGAGCCGCTGATGACCACCTTCCTGGTCTGGGTGATGCTGATCGTCGGCGGCAGCGGCAACAATCGCGGCGCCATCCTCGGCGCGCTGGTGATCTGGACGATCTGGTCGGCGACCGAACTGGTGACCAACTGGCTGCAGCTGCCGCCGGAATGGATCACCCGGGCCGCCTATATCCGCGTCTTCCTGATCGGCCTGCTGCTGCAAATCGTCATGCAGCGCTTCGCCAAGGGCCTGCTGCCGGAGCGTACACGGGCGGCGGGGGCGCCAGACGGCGATCGATCAGAGTAGAGTGGCTGATCACGGCATCGTCCGACGGCAGAAGGGGAGGGACGCCATGGCCAAGGAACTGAACTTCAAGCAGGAACTGACGGCCGCCTTCGGCAAGCCGATCGCCGAGAATCCGACCCAGGCGATGATCGAGGCCGCTTATCGCCATCATCGGCTCGACTGGCGCTATCTGACCATCGAAGTCGATGCCGCCGACCTCGGCGACGCGGTGCGCGGTGCCAGGGCGATGGGCTTTGCCGGGTTCAACTGCACGATCCCGCACAAGGTGGCGGTGATCGAGCACCTCGACGGGCTGGGGGAGTCGGCGGCGCTGATGGGCGCGGTGAATTGCGTGGTGCGACGCGACGGGACGCTGATCGGCGAGAACACTGACGGCAAGGGCTTCGTCCAGACCCTGCGCGGACTGACCGACCCGGCCGGCAAATCGGTGGTGCTGTTCGGCGCCGGCGGCGCGGCGCGGGCGATCGGCGTCGAACTGGCGTTGGCCGGGGCGACCGAGATCACCATCGTCAACCGCAGCGAGGGGCGGGGGCGGGACCTCGCCGATCTGCTGAACGGCGACGTCCGCGAGGCGGCAGCGCCGGATCTGCGGGCGGAATTCGTACCCTGGCGCGGCGATTTCGCCGTGCCCGCCGGCACCGACATCGTCGTCAACGCGACCTCGATCGGCCTCTACCCGGATGTCGACGCCCGGCTGGCGCTGGAGGTCGAGGCACTGACGCCGGCGATGATCGTCACCGACGTCATCCCGAACCCGCCACGTACCCGGCTGGTCCGCGACGCCGAGGCGCGCGGCTGCCGGGTCATCGACGGGCTCGGCATGCTGGTCGCCCAAGGGGTGATCGGGGTCGAATACTGGACCGGTGTCAGCCCGGACCCGACGGTGATGCGCGCGGCGCTGGAGGAGGTGTTCGAGGCGTAGAAGCCGCGCCTTAGGTCAAACGCGGAACCGGCGCCGAGGGGGGACAATCCCGGCGCCGGCAATGCTGACTCCCGTTGGGTCAGACCTGAGGCTGAGGACCGGCCCCCTCTGGGGCATCCGGCGCGTCGGGCGCGTCCGGTGTCGTCGGCCGGCGGCGGCGGTCGGCCATGTATTGGTCGAATTCCGCCTTGTCCTTGGCGCGGCGCAGACTGTCGAGGAACTCGACGAAGCCCTTCTGCTCCTCCTCAAGCCGGCGCAGCGTCTCCTCGCGGTACTCGTCGAACGCGGCGTTGCCGCTCGAGGCCATCCGCGACCCGCGGCCGCCGAACCACGGCCCGCCGCTCCCGCCGTTACCCTCGCCATGCCGGCGCCAGCGGCCGGCCCCCATCGAACATCCCATCCGTCCACTCCATATCATGTAGCCCAAGATCGCCAGGCCGATCGGCCAGAAGACGATGAAGCCGAGGATCATCGCAGCGATCCACGCCGGTTTGCCCCAATCGTCCAACTTCGCTACCAGTTCCATCGGACCCTCATGTAAATAGTGTTTACATTCGGAATGTGGCGCATCGGTGCGCGCGTTTCAAGAGCTTTTCGCGGAAAAAAGGGGACGGCTGTCCCGCCGCACACGGAGTCCCGCTTAGCCGCGACCCAGGCCAAGGCCGTCGAGGTAGATCAATACCTGCGCTTCCAGCAAATCCTCCGGCGGCATCGGCAGCCGCCGCCGCCCGGAATCGCCGCGGGCGAACAGCGAGGCGATGCCGTGCGCCATCGACCACAGATGGAAGGCGACCATCGAGGCCGGTGGCCGGCCGGCCTTCGGCAGCAGGGCGCAGACCGCCTCCGCCGCCTGCCGCAGCACGCCGAACGCCCGGTCGGCGGCCGCCGTTAGATCCGGGCTGCAATCGGGCGGCAGCTGCGATTCGAACATCGCCACGTAGTAGGCCGGCTCGCGCCCGGCGAAGGCGAGGTAGGCGCGGCCGATGCGGTCGAGCGCGGCGACCGGGTCGGGCGCGCCCTCGTTCCAGGCCGCGGCCAGATCGTCGGCGAACTGGGCGAAGCCGCGCTGCGCCACATCGGCCATCAGCGCGTCGCGGTCGCGGAAATGCCGGTACGGCGCCGCCGGGCTGACACCGGCGCGCCGGGCCGCCTCGGCGAAGGTGAATCCGGCCGGACCCTTCTCGCCGATCAGCGCCAGCGCCGCCGCGACCAGCGCCTCGCGCAGATTGCCATGATGATAGCCGCGCCGCCCGCGGCTCTTGTTAGACCAGTTCATGTGAAAGGCTTTTACATGATTTGCACGGCCAGAACAGCCTGGGTAGATCGTGCAGGCCGGCCATCTGTCGCTCAAGGCTACCGAACTGTGGCGGCAGGCTGCCCGGCGCAGCGAGATCGCATCGCCTTAACCGGTATTCTGCTCCAGCCGTTGTCCATAAAGCACCTCGGCCCAACGCAGGGCGAGGCGAAGCGGCCAGCCTTCCTTGACGTGGAGTGAGAGTCCCGCGCGCATCTGATCTGCCGTGACGAACGGCCACATGATCATTGCGGTCAGAAGTGCGCCGAACCAACGCGTCAGGAACCAGCCGACGATCCCGGCCGGGACGAGGAGCCCGATCAAAACGAGATCGGTCTGGAACTCCGATATCGCCTTTGGGTCGATCATGCCGATGGCGACGGCGCCCCAGCCGAATGCCGCAAGGCTGCCGGCGAAGAAGATCAGGCCGGCGGCGAAGGACAAATCCATGGTCGAGAATCGGCCGATGGCTACCGGCGCGTCGACCCCCGCCGCCTTGGCGATTGCCGCGCCCAGCGTGTCTTGGTCGTCGAAGGCGGGCAATTTGAACGGGTCACCGCCGCGCCCGATCTCCAGGTAATGCCAGCCAGTCTCGTCGCTCCAGCCGACCGTGGCGATGTTGCAGGTGGAAATGGTGGTCAGCCGGTTCAGGCGGCTACCGCGGGCAAGCAAAACTCGCCGATCGGTCACAACTATCTCGTTCGGGTGCCGCTTTATCCGTAGGGCCACGATCGAGAACACGAGGGTGCAGAGCCCGGCTAAGACGGCCATGATCAAGAGGTAGACCGACAACAAATCCCGCATGTTCGGAGACTGGAAGACATCCTTGGCAATCATCAGCCCCATCACCAGCACGCCGATCACGGCGACGACCACGACATCTCCCGCATAGGACCGTCCGCGCCTCGTGCAGAGGACGCGTTCGTCCGGTTCGAGCAGGGTGTCGAGGGACGTTGTCATCGTTGCCTCCGACTGCGATGGCCGCACCATTGCCAACACCGTGCCGGAGGCCTGCTAAGATTCCCTTTAGGGTTGCCGGCGCCGGCACGCGGCGCGAGAGCTCACTTCACCCAGTATTTGTAGAAATACCCCTCCACCAGGGCCAATCGCGCCTGCCAGGCGCCCTTGAACGGTCCGGTGCCGTCGACGACCTGGACGAAGAACCGGCATTCCGGATCGGATTCGGCGCCGAAAGCCAGGAACGGGTACATCGCCCTGGAAAACTCCTCGTCGTCATAGTGGATCGTCTCGCGGCCGATGGGCGCCCCGATCCGCTCGATGTCGGGCGCACGGGCTTGGCGCCAGCGCGGCTCGACGACGAAATCGAGATCGGTGATCGTGATCTTGTAGGTGTATTCCGGCTTGCCGTCGGGTGCGACCCAGCAGGGCGGTTTGCCGATGCCGTCGGCCCGGCGCTCCAGATTGGCGAGCTGACCGATCAGCTGGAGGTTTCGAAGCCGGAGTTCCCGGTTGTGGTCCACCAGTTCGGCAACCTTCGTCGCCGCATCGCGGCCGCCGCCCACAGCCGCGAGAGCGCCCTCGACGGCGCCGAGCGTTCGCTCGACGTCTCCGGCCTTGCGCCGCGCTTGCGCCAGCTCGGTCCAGATCTCCGGGAGGGTTCGGTCGGCCAGCAGCCGTTGGGCATCGTCCGACCGAATGGCTCGCCTGAACAGCGCCAGCGAGTTCGAGATTTCCGCGATGTCATCGGCGATCGAGGCTTCCGGCCGCACGCTGGCGGGCCGATCGATGCCGAAATAGACCTGGGCGACCGACCGGGCGTCGGCGGCCGCCTCCGCCGCCGCCCGTTCGAGCTGGCCGAAATCGCCGGACTCCCGCTCCGTCGCGGCCAGCTCCCGGTCGAAGGCCGGCACGGCCAGCATGAGGGCGAAGGCGAACAGGATGACGAGCTGGGTCAACGTCCACCCCGTCATGTCGCCGCTGACCGGCCGGCGGCGCCCCGTCATGCCGGGCCTCCGGGCCGGCTGAGCCGGCCGCGCAGCGGCGGGATGAAGACCTCGTCCTCATCGGCCGCCGGGTCGATCTCGCTGAACGCATCCTCGTCGATCGTCAGGGCCTCGTCCTCGCCGCCGGGGCGAGGGCTCGCGGTCGAGCGGTCGATGGCCGCATTCAGTTGCTCGCCCAGCTTCGCGCGGATCTCGGCGATGGCGGCGGCGTCGGCGGCGAGGGCAGCCCGGGCCTCGCGCACGCCGTCGACCTCACTCCCCAGCCCGCCGATCGCGGCCTTGCCATCGCCGGCTAGCGAGCCGACCGTGCCGGCGGCGGCCTCCAGCGCGCCGACCAGATCGGCGGTCCGTTGGCCGAGTGCCTCCTGGAACCGGTCACCGGCCTGTTGCGCCTCGCGCAGCTTGGCGATCATCATTTCGTAGGAATCGAAGATCCGGGCGATCCGTTCCTCGTTGCGCGCCGCCGCCTCTCGCACGGTCTTCAGCTCGGCCGCCAGGTCCCGGGTTTCGCCGGACAGGGTCTCCAGCGTCCGCGCCGTCCTGTCCTGCAGCGTCGCCATGGTCGCGCCGAACGCGTCGAGGGTGGCGGCCGTGCCCTGGAACCGCTCGGTCGCCGCGTCGAGTGCCTCGCCGAGCGCCCGCGTCCGTTCGACCAGCGCCGGGTCCGCGTCCGCCTCAACCATGTCCGCCGCAGGCACGAATTGCCTCAGGCAGACCCGCCCGACGAGGCCGAACACGGTGGTCGTCGAGGCCACGGCAAACAGCCCGAGGATCGTCTCGACCGTCGGCGGGGCGCCCGCCAGGGCATATGGCGACAGCGCGGCCAGCAGCGCGGTGACGGTGAACAGAAAGCCGAGCTGGAAGACGCCGTCGGCGAACGGCTCGACCGGCGAACCCGGCCGACGGCCGACCAGCGCGCCGAGCAGGTAGAGCGCCATCACCGCGATCGGCAGGCCGACCGTCCAGGGAAGATCGAGGGACAGATGGACCGCCGCGGCGATGGCGGCGGCGCCGGCCAGAAAGGCCAGCAGGAAGGCGGCTCCCAC
>JABDIP010000556.1 GCA_013003675.1 Inquilinus sp. | reverse complement strand
CGGCGCCTGATCGTCGAGCGGCGCGACCGGGGCGGCGGAACTGGACTCGCGGTGAGGGGGAGCGGTCCCTCGCGGTCACGCTCCCCCACGGTCCTCTCAGCCGCCGAACGGCGGATAGCCGGCATTGTCCTCGATATCCTCGTCGATCCGGCGCGCCGCGCGACTCAACTCCTCGGCGACGTCGCCGCCGGCGATGACGTTGTTCGCGGCTTCGGCGAATGCCGACGAGATGATCGGATAGGCCGGATGGAAAGGCCGCGCGACGGCGATCGCGTTGAGCTGTTCGGTATAGAGGCTGAGCCGCCCGCCCTCGCCGAAGAGGTCGGACATGGCGATTGCCGATTTGCGCGCCGGCACGGCGCCGTTGGCGCTGGTCATCCGCAGCACCTGCTCCGGCTCCATCAGGTACTCAAGGAAGGCCACCGCCGCCTCGGGATTGTCGGCGTTCGTCGTCAGGCCCCAGTTCCACGAGCCCATGCCGGTCGCATGCACCGGGCCGAATTTCGGCATCGGGATCAGGACCGCGTCGTCACCCAGCCCCTCGGTGTGCGGGCCGTACATCCAGTGACCGACCAGCGCCAGGCCGACGGTCTGCTCGCCGAAGAAGTTGGTGTCGCCAGCCGCGGCCGGGACCACCCAGCCCTTCTGCACCCAGCTCTGCAGCGCCTTCATGCCAGCGACTGCGGCCGGCCCGTCGAGGGCCCCGCGCGCGCGCCATTCCTCCCGATCGATCAGGTCGCCGCCCATCGACTGGATGATCGGCGAGAAGCCGTAGGTGTACCATTCTCCCTGGCCGTAGTTCAGCTTCAGGTCGAGCGGCCATTCCACCTCGTCGAGGGCGGCCAGCTTGGCCAGCGCGTCCTCGAACTCGGCCAGCCCCCAGGCCTCGTCGACGCCGGTCGGATAGTCGACGCCGGCCTTCGCCAGAAGGGCGCGATTGCCCCACAGTGACAGGCCGCTGTCGAACACGCCGATCGAATAGAGCTTGCCGTCGCCGGGATAGGTGCCCTGGGCGACGATCGACGGCAGCAGATCCTCGACCAGCGCCGGATCGACCAGATCGTCGAGCGGTTGGAGGAAGCCGGACCAGACATAGTTGGCGATGTAGGGACCGTCGAAATCGAGCAGGTCGGGCAGGTCGCGGGCCAGCGCCGCGGCGTTGACCTGGTCGTTGTAGCTGCCCTCGGGCAACAGCACGAGATTGACGCGAACGGCGTCCTGCATCGCGTTGAAGTCCTCGACCTGGGCGTTGATGACCTCGCGCTCCTCGCCCTTGCCGGAGTGGAACCAGACGGAAACCTCGGTCTGCGCCTGCGCCGTTCCGGCGACGGCGGCGATCGCCGCGGTGAGCATGAGTCTCTTGAGCATGATGGGGTCCTCCGTGTCGTTGTTCGACCGCCTCGCGGTCGTGGCACCGGCCCCGCCGGGCAACTACGTTCGATCGGCGGCGACCGTTCCGTTTGGATGACGATACCCGGACACTGGCAGGGTCCTCATTGACTCAGCGCAAGCGGCAGCCGTCGACGGCCCATCGCCGCCCCGTCGCCGCCATTGGGAGCGGGTTGGGTTTTCGGCTATGGTCGACGGCAACGCGGCGCGCCGACGCCGCCGCGGGGACAACGGAGCCAAGGGGAGGCAGCGGCTGCGCCGTGTTCAAGAAAATCCTGATCGCCAATCGCGGCGAGATCGCCTGCCGGGTCATCAAGACCGCGCGGCGGATGGGCATCGCCACCGTCGCCGTCTATTCCGCCGCCGATGCCGACGCGCTGCACGTCCGCATGGCCGACGAGGCGGTGCGGATCGGTCCCGCGCCATCGGCGGAATCATACTTAGTCGCCGACCGGATCGTCGCGGCCTGCAAGGAAACCGGGGCGGAGGCGGTGCATCCGGGCTATGGCTTCCTGTCGGAGAACGCCGGCTTCTGCGAGGCGCTGGCCGCCGCGAAAATCGTCTTCGTCGGGCCCGACCCGATGGCGATCGGCGCCATGGGCGACAAGATCGAGTCGAAAAAGCTGGCCAAGGCGGCCGACGTCAACGCCGTGCCCGGCCATCTGGAGCCGCTGAAGGACGCCGCCCAGGCGGTGAAGGTGGCGCGGGAGATCGGCTACCCGGTCATGCTCAAGGCCTCGGCCGGCGGCGGCGGCAAGGGCATGCGGATCGCGCGCGACGATTCCGAGGCCGAAGAGGGCTTCGCCTCCGCCTCCAACGAGGCGCGGAGCAGCTTCGGCGACGACCGCGTCTTCGCCGAGAAGTTCATCGAGGAGCCGCGCCATATCGAGATCCAGGTGTTGGCCGACAAGCACGGCAACACGATCTATCTCGGCGAGCGCGAATGCTCGATCCAGCGCCGGCACCAGAAGGTGATCGAGGAGGCGCCGTCGCCTTTCATCGATGCCAGGACCCGCAAGGCGATGGGCGAACAGGCGGTCGCCCTGGCCAAGGCGGTGGACTATTGCTCGGCCGGCACCGTCGAGTTCATCGTCGACGCCAAGCGCAATTTCTATTTCCTGGAGATGAACACCCGGCTGCAGGTGGAACATCCGGTGACCGAGGCGATCACCGGGCTCGACCTGGTCGAACTGATGATCCGCGTCGCCGCCGGCGAGAAGCTGCCGATCAGCCAGTCCGACGTGCGGCTGGAGGGCTGGGCGATCGAGGCGCGGGTCTATGCCGAGGACCCCTTGCGCGGCTTCCTGCCGTCGATCGGCCGGCTGGTCCGCTATCGCCCGCCGGCGGAGGACGGGCATATCCGCATCGACACCGGCGTCGCCGAAGGCGGCGAGATCAGCATGTTCTACGACCCGATGATCGCCAAGGCGATCGCCTACGGCCAGGACCGGGCCGGCGCCATCGTCCGCATGCGCCACGTCCTCGACACCTTCGAGATCAAGGGAGTTCGGCACAACATCCCGTTCCTGGCGGCGCTTATGGCCCATCCGCGCTTTGCCGAGGGCCGGCTGACCACCAACTTCATCGCCGAGGAGTACCCCGACGGCTTCCAGGGCGGCGCGGCGGACGCGCGAACGCGCCACCGGCTGGTGCTGGTCGCGGCGGCGCTGCACCGGACGATCGAGGAGCGCGACCGGCATATCGCCGGGCGCCGGCCCCGGCTGCGCGATCTGGCCGAGCGCGTGGTCCGGCTCGAAGGCGAGAACCACCCGGTGGTCGTCTTGCCGATGCCGGGCGGGTACGAGATCGACATCGGCGGCGCCCCCCATTCGGTGCTGGGCGATTGGCGGATCGGCACGCCGCTGTTCGACGGCATCGTCGACGGCGACCATATGGTGGTGCAGGTCGACGCGGATGGCGCCGGCTTTCGCCTGACCCATGGCGGCGTCAGCCTGCAGGCCCTGGTGCTTACCCCGCGTGCCGCCGAACTGGCCGGGCTGATGCCGGAGAAGCTGCCGCCGGACACCTCCAAGTTCATGCTCTCACCGATGCCCGGGCTGCTGGTGTCGCTGGCGGTGGAGGAGGGGCAACCGGTCAGCGCCGGCGACGCGCTGGCGGTGGTCGAGGCGATGAAGATGGAGAACATCCTGCGCGCCGAGCGGGACGGCCTGGTCGCCAAGCGGCACGCCGAACCCGGCGACAGCCTGGCGGTCGACCAGAAGATCCTTGAATTCGAATGATGCGGCGGCGATGAGCGGCGAGCGGCGCAAGGCGGTACGGGCGGTCGTCTCGGGCCGGGTCCAGGGCGTCTTCTTCCGCGGCTGGACCGTCCGGATGGCCGAGGCGCGCGGGCTCGATGGCTGGGTCCGCAACCGGCGCGACGGCACCGTCGAGGCGCTCTTCGCCGGCCCCGCCGACGCCGTCGGCCACATGCTCGCCGATTGCTGGAACGGACCCGACCCTGCCTGCGTCACCGATGTGGCGGTCACTCAGGCGGAGGATCCGGGCACCACCGGATTCGATCAGGTGCCGACGGTGTAGGTGCTCTGGCCGGTCGCCGAAATGCGAAACGGCGACCCCGTCGCCGGGATCGCCGTCTGCTGCTGCCCCGCTCCGGTAGAGGGCCGGGTCTTCTTGTCGATGCCTCTTACAGGGTGACGATGCTGGCGCCGGTCTTCGCCTCGCTGGCCAGCGTCGCCATTAGATCCTCGGCGGCGCCGAGATTGGTCGCGTCCTGGTGGATCATCGAGACGGTTGCCCGGCAGCTTCCGCCACGGCCCGGCTGCCGAAGCGCCTGCAGCAGGTGTCGCAGCACGTGCATCTCGACGCAGCGCTCGTCTTCCGGCCGGCTGACGAACAAGAGGGCGAAGCTCTCATCGTCCAGGCGCTCGATCAGGGCCTCGTCGCCGAACAGTCGCCCCAGCATCTCGTCGCAGCCTTCGGCCGGGCCGCCCCAGAACTGCACCCGGCCAAGCGCCAGCCTGGTCTGGGTACCACGCAACAAGTCCAGCGGCCGCCGGAACGGGACATCCCCGTCGACGAACTGGATCGGATCGCCCCGCACCGGGGTTGAAAATGATGGCATGCACATATCGCGATCGACTGCTGGCATTGTTGTCATAGCGGCACCATGAATTCTGATTCCTGTTCCAACTCGATGACCCTACCAAGGGTC
>JABDIP010000337.1 GCA_013003675.1 Inquilinus sp. | reverse complement strand
CTGAACTTCTTCGGGCCGGACTCGTTCACCTATTCGGCGAGCGACGGCACCGAAGACAGCAACGCGGCGACGGTGGCGATCGCCGTCCAGGCGGTGAACGACACGCCGATCGCCGATGCCGGTCCGGACCAGACGCTCGAATGCACCAGCCCAGAAGGCGCCTTGGTCAGCTTCGACGGATCGGGGTCCTCGGACGTGGAGACTCCGACCCTCAGCCTCCTATACGCATGGAGCGATTCCTTCGACCCGCCATTGAGCGGCCCGATGCCCAGCGCGGTTCTCGGACTCGGGGAGAACCTGATCACGCTGGTCGTGAACGACGGCCAAATCGATTCCGCACCCGACATGGTGACCGTCAACGTCGTCGACACGACGCGACCCGACCTGGTCGCAAGCCTGACCCTTGTCGGTGAAGGCGACGACAACGGTGACGACGACGAAGGCCGGTTCAGGATCGGCGTAACAGCCGGCGACGTCTGCGATTCCGAGCCCACCGTGACGGCCGTGCTCGACATTGAGGGCTGCCCGGATATCTCCGTCGCCGACGGGCAGATCATCGAGTTCGAATTCGACGATGATGAATGCGAGGTCGAATGGGAGGACGGCATCCTGGAGATCGAGGCCCCGGCGCTGGTCCTCGTGGCGACGGTCATCGATGGCAGCGGCAATACGGACGAGGTCGTGGTGCTTCCTATGGGTCTTTCCGACGACAACGACAACGTTGCGGCGGCCGACCTGGATGACTGAGCGGGAATCCGCTCCGTTCTGACGCGGCGTGGGATGCGCCAACCGCTGGCCCATCCCGCCGATCAATGAATAGCGATGCTGCACGCCATCGTGCCGGCGCTCTCGTAGGTACGGCTTGGAGCTGCCGGCACCTTCCATCCGCCTCATCCGCCGAGGACTTGCGAAGGCGGCTTCGTTCGGCACCGTCGGCGGCGGACACCGGCACCCGGTCACATCATGTTGCCGACCAGCGGGCCGAAGATCAGAAAGAAGGCGGTCGGCGCCGCCGCCAGCAGGGCCAGGCTCCGCCACCCGGCCGGCGCCGCCAGCGGCCGCCAGGTCACCGCCGCGAACACCGTGGCCGCCGCCGCACACTCGGCCATGAACACCCACTCGTTGACGTAGATCGGGCTCAGACTACCGCCGAGGATCGAGTATCGGTTCGAGAAGGCGATGTGGGCCGCCTGGTGGAGAGACAGGCAGAACAGGAAGAGGTTGAAGGCGACCAGCATCCACTTCGCCGTCGCGATCGCCGCGCGACCCCTTGTTGCCCAGGCCTCGGCGCTCATGGCTGCGCCGAGGGTTCGACAACCAGCCAAGACGCGCCCATTCCCAGAATTTCGAACGACATGTTCGGGAAGAATTTGCGGGCCCTGAGGCTCAATATCAGGAAATTGCCGTCGCCGTCGCTGATGTACAGTACATAGTCTGAATCGCCGCCGACATCGAAGTCGCCGCGCCAGAATTTCGCCCGGCATTGCTCGGCGAAGTATGGTCGCAGGCGGTCACTGTGCTCCGGCCGCAGTCTAACCTGGCGCTGAATGAGCCGGGGCGCGGACCAACCGACGCCCCGCCAGCGTTCCTTCTCGTTGACTGGGGCTCCGGTGACGATGTGCTCGCATATCCGCTGGCCGACATCGAGCAGGGCTTCTTCCTGCCGCCGGCTCGGCAGGGCTATGAACGCGCAGACCAGTGCCAGCGCCGCGAACAGAGCGAGCCGCTTGCCGGTGCTCCAGAACGGCCCATAGGCCGCCGGAGGATCAAATTCGCGCCCAACCATGGACCCGATACTGAGTGCCGCTCCGGCCCACTTTCGAGGCAACGCCGGGGCAATGTTGGGGCAAGGCGCTTCACGGGGATTGGTTGGCCATGCCCGACCTCGGGACCAGCCGCATTTCCCCCCAAGTCAAATCGGCTTCGACGACCTTTCCGTCGCGAACGGTGAGTGTGCCGGTCACGTCTTGCTCCCAATTCTCCGTCGGCCGGACATGGAAGTCGGCCGCACCGCCAAAATCCCTCAGCGCCAGCATGTCGTCTTGGCTGACAACGCGGAGTGGGTCATCGGAGGATGGCAGTCTGACCGATTCTCCGGCGGTCCAGTCGTACTCGTCGGTCCAGACATGGACGACCGTGCCCTCCACAAGGATCGTGTCACCGACACGATTGAAGACAAAATCGCCGTTTGACTCAAGGTTCGAGCCGCGTATGGCGAGGTAGTATTCGAGATCGGATAGACTGGCCGATATGACCGTCACCCACGGGGTGCCGCGGGTCAGAGTATCCCCATCCGACATGGCGTTGAGTTCTTCGTGGATCGCTTCGGATGGATCTATTGTGTCCAGTTGGCCTAAGAACCATTCCTTAAAACGGCGTCTATTTCTCTCCTCTCCGGGCGCCATGTCGGGCTGGCTGCGGAGGTAGTCGACCTCGAGTTCGACGGTGCCACCGGTGCCGTCAAGGAACCGTTCCAAGTATTCCGCGGCGAGCGGATAGTCGTGCTGATAAGAGGCCACCAAGTCACGCATGGAAGACTCGAACGCCGCGAGTCGCCCTTGCTGAGGAAACTCTCGATAATCCCATCCGCCCGGAATCTGATCGGTCAGCATCAAGTCCCGGAAAAGACCTAGGGCCTCCCGAGCGTTCTCCCTTGGCATGCTCGGCCGGCCTACCGCGCCGAGCGCAAGACGGGTGTATCCGGCAACAACTGCGGCGAATTCGGGCATGTCGCCGAAGACAAGATTTATTCGTTCGATCATCTCGTCGAGATCGTCCTCAGCGGCCGACGTGATCGCACCAAGCAACTCCTCGATCTCCCGAGCCTTCTCACCCGTGTACGGTCCCACCCCCGGGCCGACAAACCGCAGGCCGAAATCGTCCCTGACATGGATGAGTTCGGGGACGCCCTCCACCTCCTTCCAGACCCGCGTCGCCGCTTCATCGGCAGCGGCGCGGGGCGCCTCGCCGGAATCGACCAGCGCATAGGACAGGCGACGGACGTTCTCCATGCCGGCATCCGTCGGGCCGCCGAAGGTTGGCAGGCCGCGGCGGGTCCGCGCCACGAGTGCGTTCCTTAGTCGCTGGTCGACCACTCCGGCGCCATCCTCGCCGATCGCAGTGCGTAGCTCGGCCGTCGGCGTGCCGATCAGATCGGCCAGCCGCCGACGAGCCGCCCGCTGGTCCGCGCGGTCCATGGCCGCAATCTCCGCCAGGCTGGCCGGCA
This sequence comes from Inquilinus sp., assembly GCA_013003675.1. Classification (GTDB taxonomy): domain Bacteria; phylum Pseudomonadota; class Alphaproteobacteria; order DSM-16000; family Inquilinaceae; genus JABDIP01. The sequence continues at coordinate 890 of JABDIP010000337.1, read as the reverse complement.
ACCCGACCTCCTCCAACTGCTGCAGCACACCCACCCAGCGGTCGCCGAACCAGCCGCGCAGTCGGTCGCCCAGGGCGGCGGGGTCGGGGCGGTCGGTGGCGTTGAATTCGGCGAGCAGGGCGGTCGCCCCGGCCGGCGTCAGCAGGCGGCGCTCGGTGGCGGGCAGGCCCAGGCGGCGCTGTTCGGCCAGGCTTGCCTCGGCATAGGTTTGCGCAGCGGCCTCGGCGGCTGCCGCGTCGCCGGACGCCTCGGCCGCCTGCCACGCGGCGTGGGCGTCGGCGACCAGCGGGTTGCGCCGGGCGAAGCCGGCCGGGTTGTCGGTCAGTAGCCGATCGCGTTCGGCTGCCGCGCCGCGCAACAGCGCCGCTTCCTCCGGCCCGGCCGCGGCGATCAGCGCCGCCACCTTGTCCGGCGGCGTCAGGGCGACGCGCAGGAAAGCCGCGCCCTCGGCCTCGGCGCGGTCGCGCAGCAGGATCATCTTGTCGGCCTGGCCGGCGGGCAGCGCGGCGCGGATGACATCGTCGTCGAAGGCGCCGGCCGCCGACTCCTCGCCCCGGCGCCATGACTCGGCGAAGCGCTCGAATTCCCGCCACAGCCCGGCCGGCGAGGCTGCCGTGACCGCCTCGGTCGCGGCCGCTTCCCGATCGCGGGCGCGCCGGGCCCGCCCCGTCCAACGTTCGCGGGCCGTCGGCTCCAGGGTCTCGGCAAACGCGCCTTCGTCGAGGGCGGCCAGCGCCGCCGCCGGGTCCTCGGCGATCATGCCCTCGATGGCCGCCGCCGACAGCTTGGCCCCGGATTGCCGGCGCAGCCGGTCGGCGGCCTCGGCCGGAAAGCCGTCGCCGGCCAGGACATCGAGGGTGCCGTCCAACTCGCCGAGGATCGCCGCGTAC
>JABDIP010000529.1 GCA_013003675.1 Inquilinus sp. | reverse complement strand
GCGCCGACGCAGTCCTCGATCTGCTCCGGCCGGCTGGCGCCGATCAGCACCGAGGTGACGCGGCCGTCGCGCAACACCCAGGCCAACGCCATCTGCGCCAGGGTCTGGCCGCGGCCGGCAGCGATCTCGTTGAGCGCGTGGATCTTCGCCAAGGTCTCATTGGTGAGCAGATCGGATTTCAGCGCCCCGGTCGGGCTGGCGGCCCGCGAATCGTCCGGGATCGACTTCAGGTACTTGTCGGTCAGCATGCCCTGGGCGAGGGGTGAGAAGGCGATGCAGCCGATACCTTCGTCCGCGAGGACGTCGAGCAGTTCCGGCTCGATCCATCTGTTCAGCATCGAGTAGGAGGGCTGGTGGATCAGGCAGGGCGTGCCGAGCTGGCGCAGGATCGCCGCCGCTTCGGCGGTCTTCGCCGCCGAATAGGAGGAGATGCCGGCATAGAGCGCCTTGCCCTGCCGGACCGCGGCGTCGAGCGCCATCATGGTCTCTTCCAGCGGCGTGTCGGGATCGAAGCGGTGCGAATAGAAGATGTCGACATAGTCGAGGCCCATCCGCTTCAGGCTTTGGTCGAGGCTGGCCAGCACATATTTGCGCGAGCCCCATTCGCCATAGGGGCCGGGCCACATCAGATAGCCGGCCTTGCTGGAGATGATCAGTTCGTCGCGATAGCCCGCGAGGTCGGTCGCCAGCATGCGCCCGAAACTCTCCTCCGCCGAGCCGGGCGGCGGGCCGTAATTGTTGGCGAGGTCGAAATGGGTGATGCCGAGGTCGAAGGCCCGGTGGACCATCGCCAGACCGTCCTCATAGGCGCTGGTGCCGCCGAAATTGTGCCATAGGCCCAACGACAGGGCGGGCAGGCGCAGACCGCTGCGGCCGCAGCGATTGTATTTCATGCTCTCGTAACGGTCGGCGGCGGGGCGGTAGGACATCATTCGACCTCGGGTGACGGCGGATTTCAATCGAACCCTAAGCCGCGCGGCTCGTCAGGGCAAACCTGTGGCTGCCGGCTTCAGCGAACGCAGACGCAGGTGCACGGCGCCAGCGATTGCACCTTCATCGAAACGCTGCCGAGCAACAGGCCCTTCAACTCGCCGAGGCCGCGGGTGCCGAGGACGATGACGTCGATGCCGTGCTTGCCGGCGTAGTCGATGATCCGCTCGGCGGCATCGCCGAAATCGAGTTTGGTCGTCAGCGTCTCGACACCGGCCTCGCGGGCCCGGCTGGCGGCGTTGTCGAGGATGCTGTCGCCGATCGCCCGGTAGACGGCCGAGGGCTTGTCCGGAATGTGCTCGGCCTCGGCGAATTGCATCAATGCCTTGGGCGGCGCCCCGTCCGGCGCGACATAGAGGAGGTGCAGCACCCCGTCATAGTGTCCGGCATAGTCGATCGCGAAATCGAGCGCCTTGGCGGCAGCGTCGGAGCCGTCGACGGAGGCGAGAACCCTTTTGGTCATGATCTGGCGTTCCTTCCCGAATGGTCCAATCGCCGGTGCGGCGCGTATTGCCGGCTAGGATGGCGGTATCCTAGTGTCATGGTTTCGAAGTTCGGCACATTTCATGTGCCGGATTTCGGAAGCTGAATGACACTAGAACCATACAGCTAGTGTCCCTTTGATTCTGTAATTCGCTCAAGCGAATTTCAGAATCGGGACACTAGGGTCCGCCCGGGCCCTGCCGCATTGATCCGGGTCAACGCCGCCGCTCCCCGCGAAAGGCCGATGCTCAAGCTTCGCTATTACCTGTCGATGTTGAGCGTCCTGGCGATCGACGCGGTACTCACGGCGACCTTCGCCATCCTGTCGGGCAATGTCGATCTGTTGCCGCAGGCGGCGATCGCCAGCCTGCTGGTCCTGGGCGGGCTGAACCTGGTCGGCAGCCACCTGATGTTCCGGCCGATCGCGGCCTATCTGGACGGACGCGGCGCCCTGCGCGACGCGGTGCGGAGGCTTCGTCGCCTGCCGGCCCGGGCCGCCGCCTGGATCGGCACGGTCGCCGTGATCTACGGGCTGGTCGCCTTTTCGCTCGGCATCTTCGTGCCGGAGGATATCGACGAGACGACACCCGCCCTGGTGCTGGCCGGCATGATGGTCTGGTTCCTCTTCGTCTACGCGACCTATATGTGCTTCGCGGTCTATTTCGCGGTGACCGATCTGGCCGCCCAGCTTCGCGCCGAGATCTTCCGCCGCGACGGTCTGGTGCTGGCGGTCGGGCGCGGTCGGCTGCTGCACCGGTTGATCGTCGTCTTCGCGGTGGTGGCGGTGATGCCGGTCGCCCTGGTGCTGCTCGACCTGTCGCTGTTCCAGGAGGTCCGGCAGCAGCAGGGGCTGGGCCCGAAGAACGTGGTCTTTCTCGACCTGCTCGGGGCGCTGTTCGCCGCCGCCTTGTCGCTGGTCTTCGTCACCCGCAGCTTGGTGCGGCCGATCGACCGGCTGATGCAGGCGGTCCAGCGGGTGCGCGGCGGCAAGTTCGACGCCCTGGTGCCGGTGACCAGCAACGACGAGCTGGGCGTGCTGGCGGCCAGCTTCAACGGCATGGTCTCCGGTCTTCGGGAGCGGGAATTCATTCGCGACACCTTCGGCAAATACGTCAGCGCCGACGTCGCCAAGGCGATCCTCTCCGCCGAAGGCCAGCGGCCGGAAGACTGGGACCGCGGCGGCCGCACCGGCGGCCGGCTGACCGGCCGCGTGGTCGAGGCGACCGTCATGTTCACCGACATCGAGGATTTCTCGGAGCTGGCCGGCACCATGGCGCCGGCGGCGGTCATGGACATGCTGAACGCCTATTTCACCGTGTTGGCCGAACCGATCCAGGCCTTCAAGGGCACCATCAACAATTTCATCGGCGACGCGGTGCTGACCACCTTCAACCTGCCGGTCGCCGACGCCGACCACGCGGCGAACGCGGTGCGCTGCGCGCTGGAAATCCAGCGCCGGCTGGCCGGCGAGCGACTGCCGGGCGGGGTCGTGCTGAAGACGCGGATCGGCATCAACACCGGCCCGGTCGTCGCCGGTTCGCTGGGGCCGCCGGATCGGCTCGCCTATACGGTCCTCGGCGACCAGGTCAACCTGGCGGCCCGGGTTGAGGTGCTGAACAAGCGCTTCGGCAGCCACGTCCTGGTGACCGCGTCGACGCGGGAGCGCTGCGGCGGCGCCTTCGCCTTCCGGGCGATGGGGACGGCCACGGTCAAGGGGCATCCCGATCCGGTCCAGGTGTTCGAACCGTCCTTGGTGGCCTGACGCGGCGCCGGTCAGTTGCGCACCGCGGCGACCAGCCGGTCGATTTCTTCCTCGGTATTGTAGTAGTGCGGCGAGGCGCGGACCACGGCGTCGAGGCCGCGAGCGGCCATGTCGATGAGGGTCGATTGGGCCGTCGAGATCGAGACGTTGATGCCGAGCACCGACAGCCGATCGGCGATCCGCCGCGGCTCCTCGCCCTGCTTGGTGAAGCCGACGATGGCCGCCTTGTCGCGGCCGGTATCGTGCACGGTCACCCCGTCCAGCGCGGCGAGGCCCTGGCGGAGTTGATCGGCCAGGGTCCGGCAGCGGGCGCGGATCGCGTCGAGGCCGAGGTCGAGGGCGTAGTCGATGGCGGCGCCGAGGCCGAGCTTGGCGGCGACGTTGCCCTCCCAGGTCTCGAATCGGCGGGCGTCGGCGCGCATTTCGTAACGGTCGGGGGCGATCCAACTGGCCGAATGCAGATCGAGGAAGGGCGGCTCCAGCTTGCCGATCCAGGAGTTGCGGACATAGAGAAAGCCGACACCGCGCGGCCCGCGCAGGAACTTGCGGCCGGTCGCCGACAGCATGTCGCAGCCCAGCCGCTCGACGTCGAGCGGCATCTGCCCGGCCGACTGGCAGGCATCGAGCAGGAACGGCACCCCGGCCTGGCGGGCCACGGCGCCGATGGCTTCGACCGGATTGATCAGGCCGCCGCTGGTCGGCACATGGGTGACGGCGATCAGCTTGACCCGGTCGTCGAGGGCCTGGCGCAGGGCGTCGACATCGAGTTGGCCGTCGGCGTCGTCGGCGATCGCCTCGACAGTCGCGCCGGTCCGCCCTGCCGCCTGCAGGAATGCGATGTAATTCGAGGCGTATTCGGCGCGGGCGGTGAGGATGCGGTCGCCGGGACCCAGCGGCAGGCTGTAGAACGCCATATCCCAGGCGCGGGTGGCGTTCTCGACGATCGCCACCTCGTCGCGGTGGCAGTTCAGCAGGGCCGCGACCGAATCGTAGCAACGCTCGAGCCGCGGCGCCGCCTTGGCCGCCGCCTCATAGCCGCCGGTTTCCGCTTCCAGGCGAAGATGATCGATCATCGTCTGAGTGACCGACCGCGGCGGCAGCGCCGCCCCGGCGTTGTTCAGGTGGTTGACCTTCGAGCAGCCCGGCGTGTCGGCGCGAACGCGGTCGACGTCGATCGGCAAGGGGGCGACCTTCCTGTTGCCGGAGGCTGAACGATGGCCTCATAAGACCCCCAGGGAGATCGCAAGGCAAGCGCGGCGCACCGCTCGCAACCCGCGGGCGTGGTCGCCTGACGGGTCTTGCGGATCGCCGATTGCAGCGACTCGCGATCGGGGGCCGTTTCGATGAGCCGGCGGGAGGTTTCTTGACCATCGCGACTATTGCCGATGTCGGGCGGCTGATCCTGGAAGATCCCGAGCGCCGCAGAGTGCTCGCCGCCGTTGCCCGGTTGCGTCTGCCGGATTGTTGGATCGGTGCCGGCGTTGTCCGCAACCCGGTCTGGGACCGGCTGCACGGCTATGCCCGGCCGACGCCACTGGCCGATATCGACGTGCTCTATTTCGACCCGGCGGACCGTTCGCGCACCGCCGAGCGACAATTGGAAGCGCGCCTGCGGCGGTCGTTGCCGGGGCGGCTGTGGTCGGTGCGCAACCAGGCGCGGATGCACCGCCGCAATGGCGACGCGCCATACCGGTCGACGACCGACGCCCTGCGCTTCTGGGCGGAAACCCCGACCGCGATCGGCGTGGCGCTCGTCGGGCACCGGCTTCGGCTGATCGCGCCCTTCGGCATCGCCGATCTGCTCGGCCTGACGGTGCGGCCGACGCCGCGCTTCCGGCACAAGCTGGCGGTCTACCGCCGGCGTCTGGCGAGCAAGGACTGGCCGGCCCTCTGGCCGCGATTGCGCGTACTGGAACAGCCGCCCGGCTACTCGGTCGCGCCCTCGAGGATCGATCTCAGGCCGAGGAAGGCCGGGGTCGGGTGGGTCACCACATAGGTCGGGATCGGCGCCAGATACTGGCGGAACCGGCCCTTGCCCTCGAAATGCTCGCGGAACGGCGAGTCGAGGAACAGCGCGCCCAGCTTCGGCGCGATGCCACCGGCGACATAGACCCCGCCAAGCGCCCCCAGGGTCAGTGCCAGATTGCCGCCGATGGCGCCCAGCATGGCGCCGAACATCGCCACCGCCTCCAGCGCGTGCGGGTCGGCGCCGGCCAGCGCCGCCTCGGTCACTTCGCGCGGCTCGCGGGTCGGCACGTCCGCCTCGTCGATGGCGGCCAGGGTCTCGTACAGATTGGCGAGTCCCATGCCGGACAGCACCCGCTCCGCCGAGACATGGGTGAAACGCAGGCGGAGCCGGCGGAGCACCTCCGCCTCGCGGTCGGTCGCCGCGCACATGGTGACGTGGCCGCCCTCGCCGGCCAGCGGTGTCCAGCCATTGCGGCCGGGAATGAGGCCGGAAACGCCGAGCCCGGTGCCGGGGCCGAGCACGCCGATCGGGCTGTTCGCCCGCGGCTTGCCGCCGCCGATCTGCTGCCGGTCCTCCGCCGCGAGCCGGGTGACCGCCAGGGCCTGGGCGGTGAAATCGTTGACCACCTCGAGCCGGTCGAGGCCAAGCTGGCCCTTGAGTTTGGCGATCGAGAAGGACCAGGCGTGATTGGTCATCTCGACCCGGTCGCCGGTGATCGGGCAGGCGATGGCGATCGCCGCCTCGCGCGGCGGGCGCGATGGACGGATGTGGCCGAGATAGGCGGTGGCGGCCGACAGCAGATCGGAATAGTCGGCGCAGCGCAGCACCATCGGTGCGTCGATGACGGTGTCGCCGCACAGCGCGAAACGGGCGTTGGTGGCGCCGAGATCGGCGACCAGGGCCGGGGTGCGATCGTCCATCCCGCCGACGGCCCCCGGCCTAGGCCTGCCCCGAGGGGCGGAACGGGGCGGCGGACAGCGCCTCCAGGAAACGGTCGCGCCAGTGATCGATGTCGTTGTGGCGCAGGATTTCCATCAGCGCCTGGTGGCGCTCGCGGCGCTCCGCCAGCGGCATCGTCAGGCCGCGCTGCAGGCTCTCCGCGACCCCCTCGGTGTCGTACGGGTTGACGATCAGGGCGCTTTCCATCTCCGCCGCGGCGCCGGCGAAGCGGGACAGCACAAGCACGCCCGGGTCGTCGGGGTCCTGCGCCGCGACGTATTCCTTGGCCACCAGGTTCATGCCGTCGCGCAGCGGCGTGACCAGCCCGATGCGGCTGATGCGGTAGAAGCCGAGCAGGCTGCGGCGCGAGAAGCTCTTGTTCAGATAGCGGATCGGCACCCAGTCGAACTCGGCGAAGGCCCCGTTGATATGGCCTGCTTTGGCCTCGAGCTCGCGGCGGATGTCGATGTATTCCTGCACCTCCGACCGGGTCGGCGGCGCGATCTGCATGAAGGTGACGCGGTTGCGGTTCTCGGCGTAGCTCTCGAGGAGCTGGTGGAACGCTTCGAGGCGCTGCGGCAGCCCCTTGGAATAGTCCAGCCGGTCGACGCCGATGATCAGGTCGCGGTCGCTCAGGCTCTCGCGCAGCTGGGCGGTCTGTCGCGACCGGCCGGCGACCTCCGCCTGCTTCTCGATCTCGGCGGTGTCGACGCTGATCGGGAAGCTGTCGACATGCAGCACCCGGCCGAAGGCGAGCACGCGCTTCTCGTCGATCACTTCCGCACGGGCCTCCTGCACCAGATAGGTGACGAAAGCGCGACGGTCGGACTCGGTCTGGAATCCGACCACGTCGTAGGCGCAGAGCGAGCGCACCATCGCCTCGTGATTGGGCAGCGAGACCAGGATCTCCGGCACCGGGAACGGGGTGTGCAGGAAGAACCCCATCGGCTGCTCGTGGCCCATCTGGCGAAGCTGCTCGGCGAAGGGGATCAAATGGTAGTCGTGCACCCAGACCATGTCGTCGGGTTCGAGGATCGGCGACAGGCGGCTGGCAAACAGGCCGTTAACCCGCAGATAACCGGCAAAGGTCCGGCGGCTGAACTCGGTCAGGTCGAGCCGGTAGTGGAACAGCGGCCACAGCGTCGAATTGGCGAAGCCGTTGTAGTACTCCTCGTAGTCGCGCTGTGACAGGTCGACGGTCGCATAGCTGAGCCGGCCCGACTGGAACGTCTTGGTTTCCTGCTGCGGCGACCCTACCACCTCGCCGCTCCAGCCGAACCAGATGCCGCCGACCCGCTTGAAGGCGGCCAGTACCGCCACCGCGAGGCCGCCGGCGGCCGACTTGCCTTCGTTGATCGGGGCCACGCGATTGGAGACAACAATAAGGCGGTTCACCGGTCGTGTCGGCGCATCAGAACGCTTCCTCCCAGGCCTTGCTCAGTTTCATCGCGGAGTTGATCAGCCCGACCATTGAGTAGGTCTGGGGGAAATTTCCCCACAGCTCGTTGGTCGTCGGGTCGACATCCTCCGACAGCAATCCGACATGGTTGCGCATCGACAGCATCTGCTCGAACAGCGCGCGGGCCTCCTCGCGCCGGTCTTCCATCGCCGCCAGCGCGTCGATGTACCAGAAGGTACAGATGGTGAAGGCGACCTCCGGTTCGCCGAAATCGTCGGCGGCATGATAGCGGTAGATCAGATTGCCGCGCTTGAGCCACTTCTCGACCGCCGCGACGGTGCCGACGAAGCGCGGATCGTCGGCGGCGATGAAGCCGAGTTCGTGGATCAGCAGCAGGGCGGCGTCGATATCCTTGCCGCCGAAGCTCTCGACAAACGAGTTCTGCTCGGTGTCGAAGGCCTTCTTCATGATCGCCGCGCGAATCCGGTCGGCATCACCCATCCAGCGCTCCGCGCGGTCGGCGAGGCCGAGGCGGCGGGCGATCTTGGCGAGGCGATCGCAGGCCGCCCAGCACATCACCGCGGAAAAGGTGTGCACCCGCTCGCGCGTGCGCAGTTCCCACAGGCCGGCATCCGGCGTGTTCCAGGCCTTGACCGCCTGCTCGCCGAGCAGTTCCAGCCGTTCGAACAGGCGCAGCGTACCGGGCCTTTCCAGGCGGTTGTCGAAGAAGGCCTGCGCCGACGCCAGCACGACCGCGCCGTAACTGTCGTTCTGCACCTGCGAATGGGCGGCGTTGCCGACCCGCACCGGCCCCATGCCGCGATAGCCGGTCAGATGGCCGCAAAGGCGCTCGTCCATGTCGTTATGGAGAGTCAGGCTGAACAGCGGCTTCAGATAGCCGTCCTCGGAATCGGCGACGATGTTGGTGATGTAGTGGAGATAGTCCTCCATGGTCTTGGTCGCGCCGAGCCGATTGAGGGCATGTACCACGAAGTAGGAGTCGCGGAGCCAGCAATACCGGTAGTCCCAGTTGCGCTCCGAATGCGGCGACTCGGGTATCGATGTGGTCAATGCGGCGACGATCGCGCCGGTCTCCTCGAAGCTGCAGAGCTTCAAGGTGATCGCCGCGCGGATCACCGCGTCCTGCCATTCGAACGGCAAGGCGAGGTAGCGGGTGAATTCCCGCCAATAGGCCTCGGTCTCCTCCAGGAAGGTACGGACCGTTTCGGCCACCGGCGCGGTCAGGCTTTCATCGTCGCCGAACACCAGGTGCAACGGCGTCTCCAGGACGAACAACGTTTCCTCGGAGATATAGGAAATCGGCGCATCGGTGGTCAGGCGCCGCGCCGCGTCGGGGGAGGCGAACCGCATGTGATTGCTGCCGCGGGTCACCGTCGGTTCGATCTCGCCATAGCCGAAACGCGGGCGCAGGCGGATGCGGATGCGCGGGTTGCCGAGCAGCGGAACCACCCGACGGATCAGCGTCGCCGGCCGGTGGGTTCGGCCGAACTGCCGGAAGCGCGGGGCGAAGTCGACGACCTCCACGGCCTGGCCCTGGCTGTCGTAGAGAGTGGTCGCCAGAACCGCGGTGTTCGGCCGGTAGTGCTGTTCGGAGTGGGCGAAATCCTCGACGGCGATTTCGAAGAAGCCGGCCTCGTCATCCGGTCCGCCTTTGCTCTTGCCGCCGACCTTACCGCTGACCCTACTGTTGAGCAGGCTGCAGAAAACCGGGTCGCCGTCGAGCCGCGGCATGCAGCACCAGGCGATTCGTGAACGCCGGTCGATCAGCGCCGCCTGGGTGCAATTGCCGATGATGGCGAGGTTCAGGTCGGGCAGCGGTGTCTTTTTCATCGGCAAATGGCGGTGCGACCGTGTCGGCTTGGAAAGCGGCGCTCGGGTGGGCCCGCGGTGCCCGAGCCTAGCACAGCCCGGTGGCGCGCCGAACGCTTTCCGGGCCGGCGGGACATCCGACGCGGTTCATGGTGCGCCGCAGCAGGAACGGCCGGAAATCCCATGCTTTCGGCCCCATCTTCCATTGGGTAACACTAAATTACTCATATGTTTCTGCCGTTTGTCCTTGCCACCTCGATTCGGCTGCACCATATTGTGCAGTGCGACAAGCAGTGATCCTGCTGTCGTAAACGCACTTATGGGCGTTTCCTCCCTAAACTTGGGCCGCGAGAGCGGCCCATTTTTTTTGCCCAATGCCCCTTTGATCCCGGGACCTGCCGGCCCGGCTCCCAGGGAACGCCGGCCGTTCGATTGCGGCGTGAAGCAGCGCACTACGCTCGCGCGATGCCGCGGTGAATCACATGGTCCTCGGGCAGCACGGCGCCGGGCTCAAGGTCCTCGGTTGCCGCCAACTCTTCGTAGTATGGCGTGAAATCGGGCGCCGTGGCCGCGAAGAGCTGGTCGAAACTGTCGATCACGAAATAGGTCTCCTGGAAGTCGTCGATGCGGTATTTCGTCCGCATGATCCGCAGCAGATCGAAAGCGATCCGATTGGGCTGCGGGTCGTCGAGGCAGTAGACGGACTCGCCCTTCGACGACAGGATCCCGGCGCCGTAGATCCGCAATCCGTCCGCCGTCCGGATCAGGCCGAACTCGACCGTGTACCAATAGAGCCGTGCCAGCCGATGCAGGCTGCCGAGACCGAGCGCCTTGAGTCCGCCGCGGCCATAGGCCTGCATGTAGTCCGCGAAGACCGGGTTCACCAGCAGCGGCACGTGCCCGAAGACGTCGTGGAAGACGTCGGGTTCCTGCAGATAGTCCATCTGCTCGGGCTTGCGGATGAAGCAGGTCGAGGGGAAGCGGCGATTGGCGAGATGGTCGAAGAAGATGTCGTCGGGCACCAGGCCGGGCACGGCGACGATCCGCCAGCCGGTCGCCCGCGCCAGCATGTCGTTCAGCCGGCGAAAATCCGGAATGCCGTCGGCGGCGATGTTCAGTTTCTCGATGCCGGCAAGGAACTCCGGAGTCGAGCGACCCTTGAGCAGCTCTGCCTGTCGATGGAACAGGGCGCGCCAGACGCCGTGTTCGCCGGCGGTGTACCGGTCCCAATCCTGGTCGATGGTGAAGTCGGCGCGCGTCGCTGGCACGTCCGCTGGGGATGTCGCCATGATCGTAGCCTTTCGTCAGCGGCCGGAGCCGGCGCCTGACAGGTGCGCCGGAGACCGGCGGAGTTTCGCGACGGGCCTATTCTGGCCCGTCTCCATTACCGAATGGGAAACGCCTATTCGGGCGATTTTGCGAGCGTCGTGTCGCCGTCGCCGAGGGGCCGCTGCATCAGCACGACGTCGCGCCATTGTCCGTGCTTGAAGCCGACCGAGCGCAACGTCCCGGCATGGCGGAAGCCGAGCGCCTCGTGCAGGGCGATCGAGCCGGCATTGGCGCCGTCGCCGATCGCCGCGATCATCTGGCGCTTGCCGAGCGCCGTGCTGCGGGCGATCAACTCGCCCAACAGCGCCCGGCCGATGCCGCGACCCTGGCACGCCGGGGCGACATAGACGCTGTCCTCGACCGTACCGTCATAGGCGGGCCGGGGTCGGAATGGCGCCGCATAGGCGAAGCCGGCGACTTCGCCCGCCAACTCGGCCACCAGATACGGCATGCCGATACCGGCTACCTCGCCGTGGCGACGGGCGATCTCCCGCTCGTCGGGCGGCTCGAGTTCGAAGCTGGCGGTGCCGTGGCGGACGTGGTGACGATAGATCGCGGCCACCATGGCCAGATCGTCCGGCCCGGCGTCGCGCACGGCGATCGGCGCGGCGCTGACGCTGGAAGAATCGATCGGACAGGCTCCTAGCC
>JABDIP010000513.1 GCA_013003675.1 Inquilinus sp. | reverse complement strand
GGGCGCGATCTCGGTCATTGGCGGCCTCCCCTGCGAGCGGCGGCCTGCTGGGCGCCGTTCTCGCCGCCAGTATAGGCAGCGCCGCGCGCCGCCGCCAACCGACCTGGGCCAATCAAGCTGGGCCAATTATCCCGGGGCGAATCTCGGGCCGTAGACGGCGAGCAGGATCGACAGCGGCACGATCGACAGCACCGTCGAGACCAGGATCGTCGCCGAGGTGCGCTCGACATAGACGCCGTAGCCCTGCGCCAGCACGAAGGTCAGCGCGCCGGTCGGCAGCGCCGCCAGGATCACCGCGCAGGCGGTCCAGAACGGGTCCATCGGGAACACCGTGACCGCGAGGCCGTAGCAGATCAGCGGCTGCCACAGCAGCTTCAGGATGCTGATCCAGGTCACCTCGGCCAGATCGGCGGCCAGCGGCCGGCTGGCCATGAACAGGCCGATGGCGAACAGGGCGCAGGGGCCGGCCGAGGCGCCGATCAGTTCGCACAGATTGACCACCGGCACCGGCAGCGGCAGGTCGGCCACCGACCAGGCGACGCCGGCCAGCGGCGACAGCAGCAGCGGATTCCTCGACAGCGCCCGGCCGACATCGGCCAGCGTCGCGGCCAGGCCCTGGCGTCCGGCCCCGGCGATCTCCAGGCTGACGATGGCGACGGAGACGGAGACCGCGCTCATCAGCACCGTGGCCAGGGTCGCCGGGGCGATCCCGGCCTCGCCGAACGCGGCGGCCAGCAGCGGAATGCCCATATAGCCGGTGTTGCTGAAGCTGGCGTTCAGCCCCTGCATCGCCACCACCGCCGGTTTCGGGCGATAGACCGCGAAGCCGATCAGCGAGGCGAGGATCCAGACCGCGGCGAGGCTGCCGAGGAAGGCGCCGATGAACGGCCAATACAGGATCTCGCCGATCCCGGCGCGGGCCATCGCCAGGAACAGCAGCGGCGGCAGCGCGATCCAATAGACGAAGGCGTTCAACGCCTCCGACGAGGCCGGGCCGAGCAGGCGCCGGCGCCCGGCCAGGAACCCGGCGAGGATGATGGCGAAGACCGGCAGGACGACATTGACGATGGCGGACATAGGCGCGCTCTATGCCACGCGGCCGGCGCCGCTGTCGAGGATCGGCGCGGGTTGACGCGGCGGCCGCGGCGGCTCATATCCCACTCTGGCCCCGCGCCACCCCGGCGCAGCATCCCAGTGGAATACCCGACGATGACCGACGCTCAAGGCGCGCTGATCTACACCATGGTCCTGGCCTCCGCCTCGGACGGCGCCATGTCCGACAGCGAGCTGGACTCGCTGACCGAGATCGTCAGCTTCCTGCCGGTCTTCCGCGGCTTCGACCGCGGCCGCATCGCCGAGCTGTCGCGCCAGAGCGCCCGGATGCTGCAGGACGAGGACGGGCTCGACAAGACCCTCGACGCGATCGAGGCCGGCCTGCCCGAACGGCTGCGCGAGACCGCCTACGCGATCGCCTGCGACGTGGTCGCCGCCGATGGCAGTGCCAGCCAGGAAGAGCTGCGCCTGCTGGAGATGCTGCGTCACCGCCTCGACATCGACCGCCTGCACGCCGCCGGCATCGAACGCGGCGCCCGCGCCCGGCACATGACGCTGTAGGGGCTGCCCTCCTGGCGGGCGGGCACGCCCATCGCCGGTAGCGACTTTCGTTAAGAAACAGGCGGTTAGACTGAGCCCCTCGTCCGATACCGAACGGGGGATCCATGACAGTCTGGCGTCGCCGCCGGCAGGACCGGTGTCCGGCCGGCCTTGCCCTCATCGCAATGCTGATCGGCCTTGGCGGTTGCCTTAACGAGGCGCCGCCGGCGGAACCCTATGCGCCGCCGCAGCTCTCCGCGGAGGCCTTGGCGGACAGCGTGGATGCGGCGATGGCGGCGGTGTACCGCCCGCATTCGCCGGATTGGTACGACGGTGTCTGGACAGCGACCGCACCGCTGCGCAACAGCCGACAGGAAGCGGAGGCACTACCCCTTCTGGGCCTGGCGCTCGACGACGACGACACGGTCGTCCGTCGCCACGCCGCCTTTGTGCTGCAGACCCTTGCCAGGCGATGGCGGGAGGAGCCACCCGCCGACTTCATCGCGGCACTGACCGCGGCGCTGACGGATGACGACGCCCAGGTGCGCGAAAGCGCCGCCAGGGGGCTGGGCCAACTGCCATCCGGTCCGGCCGTGGAGGCAAGTCTGACCGCCGCAGCGCGCGATCCCGCACCGCGGGTCCGTTGGGCCGCCATCACGGGCCTGGCCGGCTGGAACCGGTCCGAAGCCGCCGCCACCCCCCTGTTCGACGCGTTCGACGATCCGGATCCGCGCACCCGCTATGCGGCGACATTCGGACTGCAACGCTTTCTCCGCGATTCGCCGAACCGGCAAGAGTCGGTGGCGGAGGATCTGATTGCCCGGATGGCGGCCGGCGATGTGTCCGACCGCCACGTGGCCGCCTATCAGATGGGCCTTTCGGCCTTACCCTCAGACGAGAGGCATTTGCCGGCGCTGATTGCGCTGGCCGAGTCGGCCGACCCGGTCATCCGCCGGAGAGCCGCCGCGGAACTGCTCGGCCAGTTGCTTCGACAGCACCGCGAAGGCGCTCTCGATCGAGACCTGCTGGCGCGGCAGCTCGACCTGCACCGCGCCGATCTGATGGACGACGATGCCGAGGTTCGCGTCGGCGCGGCATGGTCGCTGCGGGGGTACAGGAACCTGGACACATCGTCCCTGCCCCACATCGACGCGGCCCTGGCGATCGAGCCCGACTACGAGAACCGCTTCGCCCTCCGGTATGTGCGAGCCAGCCTTGCCGGCGAAGACCCGGACCGTTCGGGCGATCCGGGTTGGGTCTACTACCGGGATCTCTGCCTGCCCCATGAGTCCTTCTCGGTCATGGGGCTGCGGCCCTGGGACGACGAACGAAAGGTCGTGGACCTGCTTGGCGAACCGGCAGGGATCACCGCCGGATGGAGTGAGGATGACGGCGGCGCGCATATCGTCCTGGGCTATGAATACGCCGCCCTCGATATCGAGATCGCCCGAAGCTATACGCAGCGGATCGCCACGCGGTCCGCCGCGGTGATTGTCGGCGGCGGATTGCGGGTCGGCCTTTCCCGGCAGCGGGCCCTGGCCGTATTGGGCGTCGCGCCGAGCACGGAAGCGCTGGCCGCGCGCCGATTTGCGGTCGGCAACTGCGACCTGCCGGCGGAGACGGCGCTGAACCTGGAATTCGGCGAAGACGGCCGGATCGTGGAAATCGCGATCGAGGGCTACGGACCCTGAGGCAGCCGGTTATCCCAGGAATTCCAGCAGTGCCGCCAGCGTCTCCTCGGGCCTTTCCTCCGGCAGGAAATGGCCGCAGTCGATGGCCTAGCCTGACACATCCACGGCCTTTTCGCGCCAGATGGCATTCGGGTCGTAGCGGCGGCCGACCTGGCCCCGACTGCCCCACAGCACAAGCAGCGGGCAGGCGACGCGGGCGTCTTCATCGGCCCGGTCGTGTTCCAGATCGATGGTCGCGGCGGCCAGGAAGAGCTGCGCCTGCTGGAGATGCTGCGGCACCGGCTCAACATCGACCGGCTGAACGCCGCCGCCATCGAACGCGGCGCCCGCGCCCGACACCAGACGATTTAGGGGCGCGGTCACATCCGCGGTCGACCTAGAGCCTGATCGGTTCACACCGAATCGGCGTGAACCGTGAATCAGTCTCTAGTTTATTGAATCTGATCAAGATTCACGGCTGAGATCGTTTCGATCTCAGCCGATCTTGATCTAGCCGTCGCCGGCCGCGCTGATGCTGCCGACGGCGAAACTGCCGCCAGCGTTGCGCAGCAGGAAGCCGTCCCATCGGTCTCCGAACAGCGTATCGTCTGCGCGCAGCACGATTTCGCTGTCGATCGAAACCGTCATGGTGCCAGCGCGGTCGCGATTCCAGACAATTGGTGTCATGACGCCGGGCGTCAGACGGACCGGCGCTTCGGTCCGGCCGACGATGGCCGCGCCCGACCTGCTGCGCCGAACCAGTGTGACGGATGGATCCGCCGCCGACCGAATGACCAGCCGGTAACCCGGCTCGCGCGTCGACGTCTGATAGACGCGCGCCTCCAGGGATCCGGTCTCACCGTGGTCCGCGACGTTGAGCGCGATCGAGAACGAATTGCTGAGAGGTTGCGGCAGCTCGATGATCGCCTCACCGGTCTGCGAGCGTGCCGGCTCGACGGTCGGCTGCTCGACGCGCCGAAGACCGCGCTGGTCCAGCAGCGCGCCGATCACGTCGACGGCGACCTGTTCCGGCGACGGTGATGTCGAAGCCTGCGACTCCGCGGGCATCGGCCTCGCATCGCTGCTCAGGCCGAATGCCGGGTCGACCGCCCAATGACCGGTAATCACGGCCCAGCCCGGCGCCCTGGTGAAATCCCCGTCGGCAAAGTCGTCGCTGAACCAGACAACCGGCCACGCATTGCCGTAGCGCGCGATCAACCGGCGCAAATCGGCGAGAAGACCCGGGCTGGCGGCGCGATCACGTTCGGCCGCATCGGTTATCGCCGTGAGCTCGCGGAGCAGTTCTTCGGTGGCCACGGTCGAATCGCCGGCAGGGCGCCACGGCTCGTAGCTGGGCGCCTGGGCCGACGCCGTTCCGGCCAGGCAGATCAGGATCGAGGCGACGATGATGCGTGTCATATGAAGCTCCTCCCTCGGTCAGGCGCGCTCAATACCATACCGGGTCAGGCCATTCATTCCGTGATCGAGGTCAAGGGCGGCGACAAGAATTCGCTCAGCGCCGCCAGGGTCTCCTCCGGCTTCTCCTCGGGCAGGAAATGCCCACAATCGATGGCCTGGCCGCTGACGTCCGTCGCCTTCTCGCGCCAGGTCGCCAGCACGTCGTAGCGGCGGCCGACCAGCCCCTTGCCACCCCACAGCGCCAGCAGCGGGCAGTCGACCCGTCGGTCGGCGTCGGCGCGGTCGTGCTCCAGGTCGATGGTCGCGGCGGCGCGGTAATCCTCGCAGGAGGCGTGGATGGTCGCCGGGTCGGAGAAGCAACGGATATATTCGCCGAGTGCCACCTCATCGAAAGAAAAACCGCCTTCCGACCACTGGCCGACCTTGCGGCGCAGGTAGAATTCCGGGTCGGCGCCGATCAGCCGCTCCGGCAGCGGTTCGGGCTGGATCAGGAAGAACCAGTGGTAGTAGCCGGTGGCGACCGCCTGATCGACGGTCTCGAACACGGTCAGGGTCGGCACGATGTCGAGCACCGCCAGCCTTTCCACCGCGTCCGGATGGTCGAGCGCCATGCGGTGGGCGACCCGGCCGCCGCGGTCGTGGCCGATTACGGCGAAGCCGTCGAAGCCGAGCGCCGCCATCACCGCCACCTGATCGGCCGCCATCGCCCGCTTGGAATAGGCGGCGTGGCCGGGGTCGCTGTCCGGCTTGGCGCTGTCGCCATAGCCGCGCAGGTCGGTGGCCACGAGGGTGAACCGCTCGGCCAGCGCCGGCGCCACACGATGCCAGATCATGTGGGTTTGCGGATAGCCATGCAATAAGAGCAGCGGCGGCCCCTCGCCGCCGACCACCGCATGGATCTCGACCCCGTCGGCGTCGATGAACTCGCGCCGGAACCCGTTGAACATGTGCTGCCGCCCCAATCGCCGCGTATCGCCGACGCACTATAGGGGTCTGTTGCGCATGCCCGCCATCGCACGAGCAGTTTGTTGCACGTGCCGGCCATCGCGCCTATTACCGACGCCAACGCATCGCCCTCACCCTCCCGTCGCTTCGCGCCGGGTCCCTCCCTCTCCC
>JABDIP010000497.1 GCA_013003675.1 Inquilinus sp. | reverse complement strand
CGGCCTCGTAGACGGTGGAATAGGGCTGCAGGGCGCCGCGAAACTCCCGCCACGCCTCCGGCAGCGGGGCGAGCAGCCGACCTTTCTCGAATATGTCGGCCTGGAAGGCGTTGGAGACCTCTTCGGTGGAGAAGGGAACGCCGCGCTGGACCAGATAGGTGCCGGCGCCGGCGACGAGCAGTACGGCGAGCGCGCCCAGGGCGACACGCGGCAATGGCGGACTCTCGTCGGGCCACCAGCGGGCCAGCAGGTCGACAGTCAGTGGCGCCGGCTTGTCGCGCACCACCCAGGCCAGCCAAAGCAGGATCCCCGACAGCAGCCCAAACCACAGGGTGTCCTGGGCGCGATACATCGCCACCATCATCAAGGCCGGAAAGGCCCGGATGGCGTCGCCGTCGATCCTCAGCAACAAGAGGCCGATCGACAGACCGCACAGGCAGAGGACGACGGAAAGCAGCAGCCCGCCTTGAAACGTGCTTGCCGGCGATCGGTCGCCCGTGGTGCGCCCCCGTCTGGATGCGAACCCCCGGGTCAGGGCCATAGGGTTTGGTCCTTGGTCCTTTTTCGCCTAGGCCGTTAGCGGTGGATGGCCGACCGCCATGCTGTCGCCGACAGGTGGAGGAAGCGTTAACTGGCCGTTTTCGGCGGTTTCCGCCGCGCCGCTGGCGCCCGCTTCCGCTTCGCCTTGGACCGCCTCGGCGAAGAGCGCTATACCACAGGTTCCCCGCCCGACCGAAGCGAACGGAGCCCCGTCATGTCCAGCAGCGATCCCATCGTCATCGTCGCCGGCGCCCGCACGCCCATGGGTGGCTTTCAGGGCGAATTGAAGGATTTGACCGCCCCCCAACTCGGTGCGACGGCGATCCAAGCGGTGCTCGCGCACACCGGTGTGGAGGCGGACGCGGTGGATGAGGTGGTGATGGGCTGCGTGCTGCCGGCTGGCCAGGGCCAGGCCCCGGCGCGCCAGGCCTCGATCGGCGCCGGCATCCCGGATTCCGTACCCTGCACAACGATCAACAAGATGTGCGGCTCGGGCATGAAAGCGGCGATGATGGCCCATGACTCGATCGCCATCGGCTCCGCCGACATCGTCGTCGCCGGCGGATTGGAGAGCATGACCAACGCTCCCTATCTGCTCGACCGCGCGCGCCAGGGCTATCGCATGGGCCACGGCAAGGTCTACGACCACATGTTCCTCGACGGGCTGGAGGACGCCTTCGACAAGGGCCGGCTGATGGGCACCTTCGCCGAGGAGACCGCCCGGCACTACCAGTTCACCCGCGAGGCCCAGGACGCCTTCGCGATCGAGAGTCTGACCCGGGCCCGCAAGGCCGGCGAGGACGGCACGTTCTCGGGCGAGATCGCGCCGGCGACGGTGAAGACCCGGCGGGGCGAGACGGTGGTCGAGAGCGACGAGCAGCCGCGTAAGGCCATGCCGGAAAAGATCCCCGGCCTGCGTCCCGCCTTCGATCCGGAAGGCACGGTGACGGCGGCCAATTCAAGCTCGATCTCCGACGGCGCCGCCGCGCTGATGCTGATGCGCCGGTCCGAGGCCGACCGGCGCGGCCTGAAGGTGCTGGCGGAGATCAAGGGCCACGCGACCCATGCCCAGGCGCCGGCCTGGTTCACCACCGCGCCGATCGACGCCGTCCGCAAGCTGTTCGACAAGACCGGCTGGACCACCGGCGACGTCGACCTCTTCGAGATCAACGAGGCATTCGCCGTCGTCACCATGGCGGCGATGCGCGACCTCGGTCTCGCCCACGACACGGTCAACGTGCATGGCGGCGCCTGCGCGCTCGGCCATCCGGTCGGCGCCTCGGGTGCGCGCATCATCGTCACCCTGCTGGCGGCGCTGGACAAGTACGATCTGAAGCGTGGGGTGGCCAGCCTGTGCATCGGCGGCGGCGAGGCGACGGCGGTGGCGGTGGAACGCGCGGCGTGAGCCGATTGCTGATCGCCGGCGGTTCGGACTACGAGGCGCAGGCGGGCTATTCCCGCGCGGTGGTTGACGGCGACTGGGTGTTCGTCGCCGGCACCACCGGCTTCGACTACGCTACCGGCGCCATCGCCGAGGATGTGGCGGCGCAGGCGCGGCAGGCGCTCGTTACCATTACCGGAGCGCTGGGCGAGGCCGGCTGCGGCCCGGCCCAGGTCGTGCGCGCCCGCTACTACCTGACCCGGGCGGAGGATTGGCCGGCGCTGGCGCCGGTGCTGGCGGAGGTTTTCGGCGCCATCCGGCCGGCCGCGACCTGCATCGTCTGCGGCCTGATCGACCCGCGCATGAAGGTGGAGATCGAGGTCACGGCGCGGCTGTCGTCGCCATGACGCGGCAAAGCGCCGGAGAAGGAGGAGAAATACCATGCCGACCGTCCTGATCACCGGCGCCGGCCGCGGGCTGGGGCTGGAGTTCGCCCGGCAATTCGCCGCCGCCGACTGGACCGTGCTCGCCGGCGTGCGCGACGACAGCAAGGCCGAGGCGCTGATGCGCCTCGACGGAGACGTGACGCCGGTCCATCTCGACGTCGCCGACCCGGCCTCGGTCGCCATCCTGGCGGAGCGTCTGTCGGGGGTGGCGATCGATCTGCTGATCAACAATGCGGGCATCTTCGGCCCCCGCGAGGTGCCGCTGGGCGCCATCGACTACCCGGCGTGGCAGGGCGTTCTGGACGTCAATCTGCTCGGCCCGATGCGGGTGACCGAGGCCTTCCTGGAGCATCTGCGCAACGGTGAGGGCCGGCGGGTCGTTACCGTTTCAAGCCGCATGGGCAGCATCGGCGAAACCAGTGGCGGACTCTACCTCTACCGCTCGTCGAAGGCGGCGGTGAACGCGGCGATGCGCAGCCTGGCGATGGACCTCGCCGGCGAGGGCTTCGTCATTGCCGTCGTCCACCCCGGCTGGGTGCGTACCGACATGGGCGGTCCCGGCGCCGCCATCGACGCCAAGGAGAGCGTCACCGGCCTGAAGCGCGTGATCGACGAACTGACACCCGCCGACAATGGCGGCTTCTTCAGCCACGATGGCGAAACCATCCCCTGGTAGCCGACCGACGGACGATTGCCATGCTGCTGACCGAAGACCAGACGATGATCCGCGACATGGCGCGAGATTTCGCCCGCGAGCGGCTGTGGCCGAACGCGGCGGAATGGGATCGCACAGGTGCCTTTCCCGCCGAGGCGGTGGCCGAGATGGGCCGGCTCGGCCTGCTTGGCATGACCGTGCCCGAGGCGTGGGACGGCGCCGGCGCCGACACCGTCGCATACGCCCTGGCGATCGAGGAGGTGGCGGCCGGCGACGGCTCCTGCTCGACGATCATGAGCGTGCACAACTCGGTCGGCTGCGCGCCGATCCTGCGCTTCGGCTCTCCTGAGCAGAAGGAGCGGTTCCTCAAGCCGATGGCGCGCGGCGAGATGCTCGGCGCCTTCTGCCTGACCGAACCGCAGGCCGGTTCCGACGCCGCCGCCTTGAAGACGCGGGCGCGGCGGGACGGCAATGGCTGGGTATTGAACGGGACCAAGCAATTCATCACCAGCGGCCAGCACGGGCAGGTCGCCATCGTCTTCGCGGTGACCGACCCGGAGGCCGGCAAGAAGGGTATCAGCGCTTTCATCGTGCCGACCGACACCGCCGGCTACACCGTGGCGCGGCTGGAGAAGAAGCTCGGCCAGCGCGCCTCGGACACCGCGCAGATCGTCTTCGACGACTGCAAGCTCGGCGCCGATCTGATGCTCGGGGAGGAGGGCCAGGGCTATCGCATCGCCCTCGCCAATCTGGAGGGCGGCCGCATCGGCATCGCCGCCCAGGCAGTCGGCATGGCGCGTTCCGCCTATGAGGCGGCGCTCGACTACGCCCGCCAGCGCGAAGCCTTCGGCAAGCCGATCTTCCAGCATCAGGCGGTGCAGTTCCGCCTCGCCGACATGGCGACGCGGATCGAGGCGGCGCACCAGATGGTGCTGCATGCCGCCGCCTTGCGCGACGCCGGCCGGCCCTGCCTGAAGGAGGCGGCGATGGCCAAGCTGTTCGCCAGCGAGATGGCCGAACGGGTCTGCTCCGACGCCATCCAGATCCACGGCGGCTATGGCTATCTGGAGGATTTCCCGGTCGAGCGCATCTACCGCGACGTCCGCGTCTGCCAGATCTATGAGGGCACCAGCGACATCCAGCGCCTGATCATCGCCCGCCAGATCGCCGAAGACTAGGGCGGGGCACCGACGATGCCGATCAAGGGCGTGCTGCTCGATCTCGGCGGCGTGGTCTATGTCGGCGAGACGGCGCTGCCCGGCGCGGTGGCGGCGGTGGAACGGCTGCGCGCCGCCGGCATCCCCTTCCGCGGCCTCACCAACACCACCCGCCAGCCGCGCCGGCTGCTGCTCGACAAGCTGCGCCGGCTCGGCCTCGACCTGGCGCCGGAGAACCTCTTCATGCCGGCGATCGCCGCCCGCGCCCACCTCGAGGTGCGGGGCTTGGCGCCACACCTGTTGGTGCACCCGGCCTTGGAGGAGGACTTCGCCGGCCTGCCGGAGACGGAGCCCAAAGCGGTCGTCATCGGCGACGCCGCCGAGGGTTTCACTTACGCCGCGCTGAACCGGGCATTTCGGGCGCTGGAGGCCGGTGCCGAGTTCCTCGCGCTCGCCCGCAACCGCAGCTTCCGCGATGCCGACGGCGACCTCAGCCTCGATGCCGGCCCGTTCGTCGCCGCCCTGGAATACGCCACCGGCCGGCAGGCGACCGTACTCGGCAAGCCGTCCCCGGATTTCTTCGCCGCCGCCCTCGCCAGCCTCGGCTGCGCCCCGGCGGAAGCGGCGATGGTCGGCGACGACGTCGAGTCCGATATCGGCGGCGCCCAGACCGCGGGCATCCCCGGCATCCTGGTCCGCACCGGAAAATACCAGCCCGGCGACGAAGCCACCGTCGACCCGCCGGCGGCGGCGGTGGCCGCCGATTTGGCGGCCGCGGTTGGCTGGATTCTGCGGGACGATTTTGCCTGATTCGAGCGGAGCGGTTCGCCGTACTTCCGAGTTCAGCGCCTGGGCATTGCCAGGATCGCCTCCGAAAGGGACTTCACTCCTCGATGCAGGAGCAGTGGCGAGACCGGGCAAAGACGAGCCCTTTCGCCCGGCGGGCCAACGATCGCGGAACCCCTCCGGTGATGCCCGCCACCGCCATTTCGTACAGCCGACAGGGGCTAACGGTCCCAGGGCGTTTGGGTCGTCCAACGTTGTTCGCCGTATTCTAGAAGGCATCTCATGAAAGCCGGATTGAAGTGACTGCCCTTGCTTTCTTTTGCCGCCTCGTCACAGCCATGTCCCCGCGCGGTCGTGTAGCGAACAGTCCAACCTTCGCCGCGGCCTCGCTGCACCAGCCGGTCCAATGATGTCAGGCTCACCTGGTCGACCACGATGTTCGACGCCCGGAGGGCAATCCCGAGCAGGTTATTCCCGGTGTGAACTTCGGGCACTCGGAGGTCGCCGTTGATGACGACATAGAGATCGGCATTCGCGTCCGCATCGATCATGCGAGCGACGGATGTTTCGATGTCTTCGTAGAAAACCGTCTGCCGTGCGCCGCCGTCCACAAACATACGCGGCTTGTCCCTCGGGCCGTCACGATCGTCGATGAAGACGGGCGGAAAGGCGGCTGGCACCGATGTAGATGCGAGCAGGTAGGCTTTGAAGCAGGACTCGCGCTCCTCCTCGGAGATCCGATCGCTGCGCGCCAGCGCCAAGAGGTCGACGACGAAGAACGCGCCGCTGTCGGCATCGACAATGCCTATGAAGAGGCCGCGACCCGGCCCCGCACTCCTGAGCTTGTCCAGCAGCCCGGTGTCGGCCACGACGCTGGACACGAGCGCCTCCAGCCCGGAGCGATCAAGGAAGGCGTTTCCGAAGATCGCCCAGAAACCACGCTCGCGTACCAGGTCACTTTCCTTGTCGATCGTGTACGCCTGCTCGATCACACCGTCGAAGTCCGGCCCAAGAAAGGCGAACGGCGCGATGAGTGCGCCCGTGCTGACGCCTGTCACGACGTCGAAGGGCGGCCGGGGCCCATACGTGGTCCAGCCATTGAGGAAGCCCGCTCCATAGGCTCCCCATTGCCCGCCGCCACTCAGGGTGAGAAGGGAACGGCGCTCCGGTCGGGCGATCCGGACAGCGTCGGGCTGCACCATTGTGTCGGTGAGCGCATCGGCAAAGGTTCTCGCGCCGCGCGTCATGGCGCGGGTATCCACCGTAGCGCCGATGTCCGCGTTTACCGGGTACAGGATATCGGTGGTGGGACAGGCAATGCCGTCCGGCCGTTTGTCGCCGCTCGCGCAGGCGGTCAACGCCATCACGCACAGCAACACGCTTGCAAGTCTGCGATGGCCCATGGCCGCGCCCTCCTGCAACCTGCGTCTGATATCAGGAAGGCTAGCACATCGACCGGTAGAATCAACTCGTCCGGCCGGTGACCCTGCCACGCCGACTGTCTGGGAAGAGGGGACGTGCAGGGGTTTCCCGGCGCGCACGCCGCTCGCCCCCTGCCGCCGGGCTTCACGCCCTCTTAGTCGCCGGCTGGAAGAATTCGCGCCCATGTGCTCTGGGCCGCCGGCACCCCCGCTCTGATCGGCATCGCGGTCGCACTGCCGATCCCGATCGTTCCGGCTGTCGTGGCCGCCATGCGCCAGTTCACGGCCATCATGCGGCCAACCGGCGGCCCGGCAGCGGTGGAAAAGGCGACGCGGCCGCTGCCGGCGGTTCTCAATTGGCGGCGAGGCGCTACGATGGCGCTGGCCGAGATGCGGCACCTCACGACAGGGACCCACGCCCATGCCCGCCCCGATCGACTTCTATTTCGACTTCGCCTCG
>JABDIP010000330.1 GCA_013003675.1 Inquilinus sp. | reverse complement strand
CGTTTCAGGTCGAGCATCACATAGGCGACCCGCTGGCCGGGGCCGTGATAGGTGAACTCGCCGCCGCGGCCGGTGCGGTGGACCGGGAAGCGGTCTGGGGTGAGCAGGTCTTCGGTGCGGGCGCTGGTGCCGCCGGTGTAGAGCGGCGGGTGCTCCAACAGCCAGACCAGCTCCGGCGCGGTGCCGGCGCGGATCGCCTCGACGCGGGCCTCCATCCGGGCGACCGCCTCCGCATAGGGCACCGGCGCGTCGCTGATCAGCCATTCGACCGCAGCGTGGGCGAGGGCCGGGGAGGCGGCGGGTGACGGCGCCGACTTGGCGGTATCCTGCCCGCCGGTGCTGCCGTCCATTTGCTTGATAACGGCCATGCGATTTGGTATTCCCCTCCCGCCTTCAACGCAAGCGGCCCCTCGGTTCGATATGGGGGCCGTCTCGCAAAAGCGACAGTGCGGTCGTGGCGGAATTGGTAGACGCGCAGCGTTGAGGTCGCTGTCCTGGAAACAGGGTGGAAGTTCGAGTCTTCTCGACCGCACCATTTAAGAACCGCCGGCCCGTGCCGGCGCGCGACTTTTTAAACTTTCCCTTGAAAAAGTCCGGAACCGCCGGCCGACCCGGCCCGGGGCCGGCCTTTCGCTTTCCCGGCGTCCTGCTATAAGGAGCGCCATCGGCTCCGAGGGGAATAAGGCCATGGCCGCCAACGATTTGCGCGACGCCGCGCTCGACTATCACCGGCTGCCGATTCCGGGCAAGCTGACGGTGACCCCGACCAAGCCGCTGACCACGCAGCGTGATCTGTCGCTGGCCTATTCGCCGGGCGTCGCCGCCGCCTGCCAGGCGATCGTCGACGACCCGCTGGAAGCCGGCAGCTTGACCGCGCGGCAGAACCTGGTCGCCGTGGTCACCAACGGTAGCGCGGTGCTCGGCCTCGGCGCCATCGGCCCGCTGGCGTCGAAGCCGGTGATGGAGGGCAAGGGCGTCCTGTTCAAGAAGTTCGCCGGCATCGACGTCTTCGACATCGAGGTCGACGCCGACGATCCGACGCGGCTGATCGACGTCGTGGCGGCGCTGGAGCCGACCTTCGGCGCGATCAATCTGGAGGACATCAAGGCGCCGGAATGCTTCGAGGTCGAGGCGGCCCTGCGCGAGCGCATGAACATCCCGGTCTTCCATGACGACCAGCACGGCACCGCGATCATCGTCGCCGCCGCCATCGTCAACGGGCTGAAGGTGGTCGGCAAGAAGCTGGAGCAGGTGCGGCTGGTCACCTCCGGCGCCGGGGCCGCGGCGCTCGCCTGCCTCGATCTGCTGGTCGATCTCGGCCTGCCGGTCGACCATATCACCGCGACCGACATCGCCGGCGTCGTCCACCAGGGCCGCACCGAGCTGATGGACCCGCGCAAGCAGCGCTATGCGCGGAATACCGAGGCGCGCACCCTGGCCGAGGCGATCGCCGGCGCCGACATCTTCCTCGGCCTGTCGGCCCCCGGCGTGCTGAAGCCGGCGATGGTCGAAAGCATGGCGGAACGGCCGCTGATCATGGCGCTGGCCAACCCGGTGCCGGAGATCATGCCGGAGGAGGCGCGCGCCGCCCGGCCCGACGCGGTGATCGCCACCGGCCGCTCGGACTATCCGAACCAGGTGAACAACGTCCTGTGCTTTCCGTTCATCTTCCGCGGCGCGCTCGATGTCGGGGCGACGGCGATCAACGAGCCGATGAAGATCGCCTGTGTCAACGCGCTGGCGGATCTGGCCCAGCAGGAGAGCTCCGACGTGGTCGCCACCGCCTATGGCGGCGAGGGCCTCAGCTTCGGCCCGGAATACCTGATCCCCAAGCCGTTCGATCCGCGGCTGATCGTCAAGCTGGCGGCGGCGGTCGCCAAGGCGGCGATGGAGAGCGGCGTGGCGACCCGGCCGATCGAGGATTTCGACGCCTATCGCCGGCGCCTCGAGCAATTCGTCTATCGCTCCGGCCAGATGATGCGGCCGATGTTCGAGCGGGCGCGGGAAAACCCGATGCGCATCGCCTTTGCCGAGGGCGAGGAGGAGAGGGTGCTGCGCGCGGTGCAGGTGGCGGTCGATGACGGGCTGGCGCGACCGATCCTGATCGGCCGCCGCAAGGTCGTCGAGCGGCGCATCGAGTCCCTGGGGCTGCGCCTGGCGATCGGCAAGAGTGTCGAACTGGTCGATCCGCAGAACGACCCCCGCTACAACGCGTATTGGCAGACCTACCACGAACTGATGGCCCGACGCGGGGTCTCGCCGGACCGCGCCCGCACGGTCGTGCGGACCAACGTCTCGGTGATCGCCGCGCTGATGGTACATCGCGGCGAGGCCGACAGCATGATCTGCGGCTCGGTCGGACCCTTTCGCGGCCATCTGGATCACGTGCTCAGTATCGCCGGGCTGAAGCCCGGGGTGCGCCGGGCGGCGACGTTGAGCGCCCTGATCCTGCCGCGCGGCACGCTGTTCATGGCCGACACCTACGTCGAGCCGGACCCGACCGCCGAGCAGCTGGCCGACATCACCATCATGGCCGCCGACGAGATGCAGCGCTTCGGCATCGTGCCCAACGTCGCGCTGCTGTCGCACTCCAATTTCGGCACCATGGACAGCGCCTCGTCGCAGAAAATGCGCGACGCCCTGGCGCTGATCGCCGAGCGCCGGCCGGACCTCGAGGTCGATGGCGAGATGCACGCCGACGCTGCGCTGAACGTCGATGTCCGCCGCGGCATCTTCCCCGGCTCGCGGCTGACCGGCCCGGCCAATCTGCTGATCCTGCCGACGCTGGATGCCGCCAATATCGCCTTCAACCTGGTCAAGTCGGTCGGCGAATGCGTCTCGATCGGCCCGATGCTGATGGGTGCCGCGTTGCCGGTCCACATCGTCACCCAGTCGGTCACCGTGCGCGGCCTGGTCAACATGACCGCCGTCGCCGGTGTCGACGCCCGGATGGCGATCGCCGAGCGCGGCGGATGAGCGACGTTTCTCCCGACGAGGCCGCGCCGGAGGGCGAGGGGCCGGCCGAGGAGGCGCCGACGATCGGCCTGACCGACAAGATGGTCCGGAAGATTGAGGCGGCGCTCGACGACGGCAATCTGCGAAAGGTCGAGAAGAGGCTGGCGCGGCTGCATTCCGCCGATGTCGCCGACCTGCTGGAGCGCCTGAACAAGGACGATCGCGAGACCGTCGTCGACATCATCAGGCCGCAGTTGCAGGTCGATGCCGAGATCCTGACCCACCTCGACGAGGATGTCCGCGAGCAGATTTTCGAGCGCCTGGAGCCGGCAGAGATCGCCGGCGCGATGGTCGGGCTGGACAGCGACGACGCGCTCGACCTGATCGAGGATCTCGACGACGAGGATCGCGAGGAGATCCTGGCCAGCATGCCGGCGGCGGAACGGCTGCAGGTCGAGCAAGGCCTGACTTTCCCGGAGGATTCGGCCGGCCGCCTGATGCAGCGCGAATTCGTCGCGGTGCCGATGTTCTGGACCGTCGGCAAGTCGATCGACTATTTGCGCACGGCGGAGGATTTGCCGGACGATTTCTACGCCCTGTTCGCCGTCGACCCGAGCTACAAGCCGGTCGGAACCGCGGTTTTGAGCCGGGTGCTGCGGTCGAAGCGCTCGGTGAAGATCGACACGCTGATCAGCGAGGACATCCATCCGGTGCCGGCCACAATGGACCAGGAGGAGGTGGCCTTCCTGTTCCGGCAATACGGCCTGGTCTCCGCCCCCGTCGTCGACGAGGCGGGACGCCTGATCGGCGTGATCACCGTCGACGACGTGGTCAACGTGATCGACGAGGAGGCCGAGGAGGATCTGCTCAAGCTGGGCGGCGTCAGCGAGGACGACATCTATCGCGACGTTATCGACACCACCCGTTCGCGGATGATGTGGCTTGGCGTCAACCTGGTCACCGCCATCCTCGCCTCGGCGGTGATCGCCCTGTTCGAATCGACCATCGAGGCGATCGTCGCCCTGGCGGTGCTGATGCCGATCGTCGCCAGCATGGGCGGCAATGCCGGCACCCAGTCGCTGACCGTGGCGGTCCGTGCCCTGGCGATGAAGGAACTGACCACCAGCAATGCCGGTCGCGTCGTCGGCAAGGAGGTGCTGGTCGGCGCGTTGAACGGCCTGTTGTTCGCCCTCGTCGCCGGCGGCGCCACTTGGCTGTGGTCGGGCAATGTCGAGCTTTCCGCCGTGATCGGCGCGGCGATGATCGTCAACCTCGTCGTCGCCGGCTTTTCCGGCGCGATAATCCCGTTGGCGCTGGAGAAGCTGGGCATCGACCCGGCGGTCGCGTCGGGCGTCGTGCTGACGACCGTGACGGACGTGATCGGCTTCTTCGCCTTTCTCGGCCTTGCGGCGCTGGTACTGCTGTAGAACCACTCTCCGTTTGTCATAGTCTCCAACGATGATCGATTTCCAGCCCGCCGATCCCGATTTCGAAACGCGTGTCCGCGACAGTTTTGACCGCCAGCAGGTCATGCGCCTTTTGGGCGCGCGGCTTGGCCGGGTGGCGCCGGGTCTGGTCGAGATCGAGCTGCCGTTTCGGCCGGAGTTGACCCAGCAGCACCATTTCTTTCACGCCGGGATCACCGCCACTATCGGCGATTCCGCTGGCGGCTATGCGGCGTTCAGCCTGTTCCCGGCCGACAGTTCGGTACTGACCGCCGAGTACAAGATCAACCTGATCGCGCCGGCCGATGGCGACCGGCTGATCGCGACCGGGCGAGTCATAAAGCCGGGCCGCACGCTGACCGTCTGCACCTTCGAGGTGTCGGCCGAGAAAGACGGTCGGGCGAAACCCTGCGCGATCGGCCAGCAGACCGTGATGCGCCTCGACGGCCGGCCCGATACGCCTGTCGCCTGACTGTCTCTCCGGTCGCACCAGGGGCGCTTCCGCGATAGAGTCCGGAGGCATTCACCGAAGGACCCAAGCATGATCCCCAACGCCCTGCCGTCGCTCAATTTCGACCTCGGCGAGACCGCCGACATGTTGCGCGATACGGTGCTCACCTTCGCTTCGGACGAGATCGCGCCCCGGGCGGCGGCGATCGATGCCAGCAACGAGTTCCCGCGCGACCTGTGGCCGAAGATGGGGGCGCTGGGCCTGCTCGGGGTTACCGTCGAGGAGGAATATGGCGGTTCCGGCATGGGCTATCTGGAGCATTGCGTGGCGATGGAGGAGGTCAGCCGCGGCTCGGCCGCCGTCGGCCTCAGCTATGGCGCCCATTCCAATCTCTGCGTCAACCAGATCCGTCTGAACGGCAGCGAGGAGCTGAAGCGCCGTTATCTGCCCAAGCTGATCTCCGGCGAGCATGTCGGCGCGCTGGCAATGTCGGAGACCGGCTCCGGCTCCGACGTGGTGTCCATGCGCACGCGGGCGGAGAAGAAGGGCGACCGCTGGGTGCTGAACGGCAGCAAGATGTGGATCACCAACGGCCCCGACGCCGAAACCCTGGTGGTCTATGCCAAGACCGATCCGGCGGCCGGCTCCAAGGGCATCACCGCTTTCCTGATCGAGAAGGGATTCCGGGGCTTCTCGACCGCCCAGAAGCTCGACAAGCTGGGCATGCGCGGCTCCAACACCTGCGAACTGGTGTTCGAGGATTGCGAGGTGCCGGAGGAGAACGTGCTCGGCACCCTCGGCGGCGGCGTGGCCGTGCTGATGTCGGGCCTGGACTACGAGCGTCTGGTGCTGGCCGGCGGACCGCTTGGCATCATGCAGTCCTGCATGGACGTGGTCGTTCCCTACGTGCACGAGCGCGAGCAGTTCGGCCAGCCGATCGGCACCTTCCAGATCATGCAGGCCAAGCTGGCCGACATGTACACGATCATGAATGCTGCCAAGGCCTATGTGTACACCGTGGCCAAGGCCTGCGACCGCGGCGAGGTGACCCGCAAGGACGCCGCCGGGGCGATCCTCTACGCCGCGGAAAAGGCGACCTGGATGGCGCTGGAGGCGGTGCAGGCGTTGGGCGGCAACGGCTATGTCAATGAATACCCGACCGGCCGCCTGCTGCGTGACGCCAAGCTCTATGAGATCGGCGCCGGCACCAGCGAGATCCGCCGCATGCTGATCGGCCGCGAGCTGTTCAACGAGACGGCGTGACGGTTGCAGGGCCCTGAAGACGACACCGCCTGCGGGTTGCACGAATTGTTTGCCGGACTCCGCTAACGTCATTCGACCGCAAGGCGCCGCTCGACGATGCGTCTGAACGCGTTCGGGACGGGAGAGCGGCGCCGTGGATGCCCGCATCGCCGAGGTGTTGGACCGCCTGAGAGGGCTGATCGACCAGTATGGGGCCGAGCGGCTGACGATCGTCGGCGCGGGGACCATTGTCCTGGGCCTGCTCGTCTTCCGATGGCTTCGGCGCCGCGGCGGCAGCCGGGGGATGGGTGGCGCCGACCGGGACTACGCCAAGCTCGAGCATCTGGACATTTCCGAACACGATCGGCTGTACAGGGTGATCGCGGAGCGCGCCGGCTGGAGCAAGCTGCCGGACCGCCTGTTGCGTGAGTTCTCGACATGCCTGCGCAGCAAGGAAAACGTCCTTCAATTCATCGCCTTGGCGGAACGCTACCGACTGCTTGATGGACCGCTGCGCGGACTGGACGGAATGGATGTTGCGGCGGATATGAAGATGGTGGCGGCCGGGGTCGCAGCACTTGCCGGCAGACAATCGGGCAACGCGGCCGATCTACTGCGCATCGCGGCACGGATCGATCCAAACAACTTCCACGTCGTCTTGGCGTTGGCCATCGACCACTACGAGGGCGGGAGGTATCAGGAGGCGCTGCCGTTGCTCGAGCGTGGCATTCCGATCTGCCGAAAGGCCGCCGAAAACCCCGGCTCCGCGGCGCCGGGGCGACAGGCCGGCCTTGGCGACGACCCGCGGCAGCTGCTTGAGAAGACCATGGTGATGTACGAAGCCTGTCTCGAACAAGACGGGTCGATATGACCGGTCCATTGGCCATGGCGTCCGCGGCCGCCCGCCGGCACGGTGGCGCCGTGTCACTGATCGGCCGGATACGAGTGCGCGGTCTTCGGCGTTGACCAAGACGGAGCCTACCTGCGAGAGGCCTTCCCGATGCCATTCGCTCCGATTATTCTCGCCGCGGCAATGCTCACCCGCCGGAATCGGCCGACGAGCGGTACCCGAACCAGGCAGAATTGGTGGCCGCGTTGTCGGGCAGACCAAACCGCCCGAATGGTTGAGGGAAATGCGCTGAAATAGGGCAATCTGCCGGCGCTCAATTCCGTACTCTCGGACCGACACGCATCACAGGGAGAGGTTGATGGGCGACGTATCGGATGCCCGCAATCTGGAGGATTTCACCGTCGGCGATCGGTTCGAAACCGGCACCGTCGCGGTGACCGAGCAGTCGATCGTCGCTTTCGCCAGCGACCACGATCCGCAGATCTTCCATCTCGACGAGGCGGCGGCGAAGGACAGCTTCTTCGGCCGGCTGGTGGCGAGCGGCTGGCAGACCGCCGGCCTGACCATGCGGCTGATGGTCGACGCCCGCTTCCTCGGCGATACGCCGCTGGTCGGCCTTGGCGTCGAGAGCCTCGCCTGGCCGCGCCCGGTGCTGCCCGGCGACGTGCTGACCGCCACCGTCGAGATCCTGGAGGTCCGCCCCTCGCGCTCGAACCCGGCGCGCGGTGCGATGCGCACCAAGGTGACGACGGTCAACAAGGCCGGGGAGACGGTCTATCAGATGACCAGCACCATACTGATGCCGCGGCGGGGAGCTCAGCGTTAGCGCGCGGCGGGCCGGTCGGCGCCTGACGACTGTGGTGATCGTTGATCGAGGGCTCGATGCGCCACCCAGGCGGCCGCCAGCACGACCAGAACCCCGAGGAAGGAGACGACCCGCAGCGCCAGCGCGAAGCCGGCCGCCAGCGACAGCCCGTGGCCGAGGGCAACCAGCGCCCCCGTCCAGCTCCATTCGGCGATCCCCCAATTGCCCGGCGTGATCCCGGCGATCTGCGACGCCTGGGCGATGGCGAAGCCGAACGCGACATCGAGCCAGGGCAGTG
>JABDIP010000485.1 GCA_013003675.1 Inquilinus sp. | reverse complement strand
GTGTGAACCGATCAGGCTCCGGGCAGGGGCGACGGCGTCGACATGCGAGGATAGCCGGAAATGAAACTCTACACCTACTTCCGATCCTCGGCCGCGTACCGGCTGCGGATCGCCCTGGCGTTGAAGGGGATCGCCTACGAGCCGGCCTTCGTGCATCTGCGCAAGGGGGAGCAGCAGGCCGCCGCTTATGGCGCGCTGAACGCGCAGCACCTGGTGCCGACGCTGATCGACGGCGAACACACGCTGATCCAGTCGATGGCGATGGTCGAGTATCTCGAGGAGAAGCATCCCGAACCGCCGCTGTTGCCCGACGGCGCGGCGGCGCGGGCGCGGGTGCGCGGGTTGGCGCAGCTGATCGCCTGCGAGATTCATCCACTCAACAATCTGCGGGTGCTGAAATACCTGCAGAACGCCCTGGGCCTGCCGGAAGAGACCCGAGACGACTGGTATCGCCATTGGGTCGCCGAGGGTTTCGCCCCGCTGGAACGGCTGCTGGCCGACAGCCGGGAGACCGGGCGGTACTGCCATGGCGACACGCCGGGTCTGGCGGATGCCTTCCTGGTACCGCAGGTCTACAACGCCAACCGTGTGGCGTGCGACCTGACCGCCTACCCGACGATTAGCCGCATCAACGAGGCCTGCCTCGCCCTGCCGGCCTTCGCCGACTCCGCGCCCGACCGCCAGCCGGACGCGGAGTAGCTGTCCCGTGGGGTGGGCGAGAGTTCCCGCAATTCGACCGTGGCGCTAGCTGGCCCGGGCGCTTTCGACCAGGATCTGCAGCGCCTCCAGGCTCTGTGCGCCGGGGGCAACCGTGTCGCCGATGACGAAAGCGGGGGTGCCGCGAATGCCGATCTGGCTGGCTAGACGGCGGTTCTCATTGATCTCGTCGCGGATCTCCGGCGACTTCATGTCCTGGCGCAGCCGCGCGACGTCCAGCCCGACCTCGGCCGCGACGGTAAAGATCGCCTCTTCGGTGAGTTGACCGCGATAGCCCATCAGCGCGTGGTGGAATTCGGGATAAAGGCCCTGATCGCGCGACGCCAGCGAGGCCTGGGCGGCGACCACGGAGATCGGACCGAGGATCGGGAACTCCTTGAACACCACGCGCAGGCCCGGATCGCTCTCCGTCGCCTCGAAAACCGTATCGAGCACCCGCTTGCAGTAGCCGCACTGGTAGTCGAAGAATTCGACCAGCGTCACATCGCCGTCCGGGTTGCCCATGAATGGCGCGTCTGGATCGTAGATCTGGTCGTTCAACGCGACGACCGCCTGACGCTGACGCTCCTGCTCGGCCAATTCCTCGCGCTGCTGCAGGGCCGTGAGCGCCTCGGCGATGATCTCCGGGTTCTCCAGCAGATAGTCGCGGACGATTGCCTCGATGGTCGCGCGGTCGGCTTCGGCGAGCGGCGTCTCCGCGCGGGCGGCGGCGAAGCCGGACGGTGTCGCGAGGCCGAGAACGCCAGCAAGGCAGAGGGCAGTCAGCGGCACACGGCGCAGAAGAGCGGTCGGTCGGGTCAACATCGCGAATATCCTATCCGGTCTCAAGGGACGCGTTTCGTCCAAGGTGGCGATCTGGCGGGCGTCGGGCAAGGCGCGGCGCGCGTCGGGTCACGACAAGTTTATCATCGCCAGGGTTAACGAGGCAGCACCTCCGCGACAGCGGCCTCGGCCCGGGCCCTCACCGCGTCCGGTCAGCCGCCGGCGGCACGACGGACGTCCTGGGCGAGCAGCCAACCGGCGGAGCCCTCGGGCAATTCGCGAATGGCTCGGTCGGCCTGTTGCCGGGCGGTTTCGTTGTCGCCTTTCGCTAGTGCCTCCTCGGCGAGGGCGACCGCCGCCAAGCCCATTTCGCCGCGCCGGCCATACGCGGTCGCCAGCAGGCGCCAGGCCAGGGGCGTGGCGCCGCGCGGCGAGGCAATCGCTCGCCTCAGGTGGGTGACCGCCGCCTCGAGATCGGCCGGTCCGCCGCTCGCCAACATCGTCTGCGCCAATGGCACCAGAATCGTCGATTCGCCTGGATAGAGTTCGGCGGCCCGTACATAGGAGGATCGGGCGGCGGCCGGGTCGCCGCCTTCGAGCAGCATCTGTCCCTTCAACTCATGGAAGAACGGGTTTTCCGGCTCCGCCGCCAGCAGCGAGTCGATGGCCGCCAATGCGCCCTGAAGGTCGCCACGGCGATAGCGGGCGATGGCGCGGCCGTACCGGTCGGCGATACCGCCATTGTCGGGCATCCTCTGCAAGGCCGCCTGTGGCTGCAGGAAACCGATCAGCTTGGCCTGGATGCGGTCGAACCAGTCATGGTAGCGCACCGGCAGTTCCTGGCCACTATTCGGCGAGAGCGAAACGTGCCGGCGGATGAAATCGATGCGATCGCGGGTCAGCGGGTGGGTGCGGACATATTCGGTCTGGCGGGACTGCTCCAGTACCTCCTGGTCCTCGAGCTGTTCGAAGAAACTCAACATTCCCTCGGCGCTATAGCCGAGCGTATCGAGATAGGTTGTGGCGGCCTGATCGGCGGCGCTCTCCATACCGCGCGAATAGGCGAGGAAGGTGCGCTCGGCGACCTGCTGGCCGCCGCTGATCACCGCCGCGCCAGCCCCCGCGTCGCCCGCCGCCACCGCCGCGGCGACGCCCAGCAGGGCGGAGATGATCGCCGTCTTCCTGGCGTTCTCCAATTGCTCCTGCCCGCGCGCCAGATGGCCGCCGGCCATGTGCCCGGTCTCATGGGCGATGACGCCCAGAAGCTGGTCGGCGCCCTTTGCCTGGATCAGCAGGCCGGTGGTGACGAACAGGTTGAGCCCTCCGGCGACGAAGGCATTCGGCCGCGGGTCGTTGACCAGATAGATGTCGACCGATGCGGCGTTGATTCCGGCTGCCTGGAAGATTGGCTCCGCATATTGGCGGATGATATGTTCGATCTCGGCATCGCGGATCAGCGACAGCCGACTGCCCTGCCCGGCAGCAGGCTGCGCCCAGGCCGAAATCAGGCCAAGCAGAATCAGAACGGATAAGACCTTGCGCAACGGATGGATCCCCAGCACACCGGCGGAGCCCCGCCAATCGCGCCATGGTAGCCGAAGAATGTGTCGGATCGGAGGACTTCTGGCCCTGGCGCTGCTCGCCGCCTGCACCCAGAAGGCCGGTCGCGACGCCACGCTCTTCCGCATGGCGGCGGTCAGCGACGAGCCGCAGGCGACCATGGCCGGGCGCGAGGTGCTGCTGCAGGGCGGCACCGCCGCCGATGCCGCCGTCGCCATGGCAATGACTATGTCGGTCACATTGCCGTCGCGGGTCGGACTGGGTGGCGGCGGTGCCTGTCTAGTCCACGATCCGGAGACCGGCACCGTGCGGGCCCTGGACTTCCTCCCCCGGGCTCCGGGCGGGCCCGGCGGTGCGGCGCAGCCGCTGCTGCTGCGTGGACTGGCGGCGTTGCATGCGGAGTATGGCGCGGTGCGCTGGGAGGCCGCCATGGTCAAGGCGGAAAACGCGGCGCGCTTCGGTGTTCCCGTGTCGCGCGCCCTGGCCCGCGATGTCGAGGCGGCAGCGGCGGCGGGACGACCGTTGGCGTTGACCGGCCCTGCCGGGCTGCCGCTGCGCGAGGGCGAGCAACTGGAACAACCGGCCCTCGCCGGATTGCTTTCGGAAATCCGCATCGGCGGTGCCGGTGCCTTCTACAACGGCAGCCTTGGCCGGGACTATGCAGAGGCCGCCAGTGCCGCCGGCTGGCCGCTGACAGCGCAGTCCGTGCGCGAGGCAAGGCCGCGTTGGATCGAGCCGGCTACGACGCGGTTCGGCCGCGACGTGCTCTCTTTCCTCCCGGATCCCGTCGCCCCCGGCGGCGCGTTGCGTGGCGCGTGGCTGGCGGCGGAAAACACGCTGGACGACCGTGATCTGGCCGTGGACGAGCGGCTGGTGCGGCTGGCCGCCGCGCAGCGGGCCGGCGGTCCGGCACTAGCGGCCGATGGCGCGGCGACATTGGTGGCGCTCTCCAACGACGGCATGGCGGTGGCATGCGGGCTGACCATCAATGGTGCATTCGGTACCGGCCAGCGGCTACCGGCGAACGGCGTCTTCGTTGCGCCGGCGCCGGGTCCCGACGCCCTGCTGGGCGGTGTCGCGATGCTGGTCAATCAGCCCAAGTCGCAGTTCCTGTTTGGCGGCGCGGCGGACAGCCCGGCGGCGCTGTTGGTGCCGATGACGGAGGTGCTGCTGCGCGAGGAGGCACTGACGGCGGCGATGGAGGCCGCGCGCGGCGGGGTCGATCCGGCCGACGGCGCGGTGATTGTCGAGACGGCGGCAGGGCCGGCGGCGATCGATCGGCTGACCCGCGACGGCTATGCCGTCCGTACCGCCCCGAGCCTCGGTCGCGCCTCGGCGATTTTCTGCCTGTGGGATCGCGCCAGCAGTAGTTTCTGCTCCGCCGTTGCCGATCCCCGGGGGTCCGGCCTGGCATTCATTGTCGAAGGATAGCGAACCATGGCGCTGAAGGTTTCCCGCCGCGGCACCATCCCGCCCTTCATCGTGATGGATGTGATGAGTGCCGCCGCCGAACGCGAGCGGCAGGGTGGCGACGTGCTGCATCTCGAGGTTGGCCAACCGAGCACCAGCGCGCCGTCAAAGGTCGTGGCGGCGGCCAAGGCGGCGCTCGACGCCGATCGCATCGGCTACACCGTGGCCCTCGGCATCCCGCCGCTGCGCGAACGGATCGCCGCGCACTGCCGCGATGCCTATGGCATCGACCTGTCGCCTGGGCGGATCGTCGTCACCACCGGATCGTCCGGCGGCTTCCTGCTGTCGTTCCTGGCCGCCTTCGAGGTCGGCGACCGGGTGGCGCTAGCGTCACCAGGCTATCCCGCCTATCGCAACATCCTGACAGCGCTCGGCATCGAGCCGGTGGAACTGCCGACCGAGCCGGAGCACCGCTTTCAGCCGACGCCGGCCCTGCTCGATGCGCTCGACCGGCCGGTCGACGGCTTGATCGTCGCCAGCCCCTCGAACCCGACCGGAACCATGCTGCCGCCCGAGGAATTCGCCGCCCTCGCGGCCTATTGCGACGGGAATGGTATCCGCCTGATCTCCGACGAGATCTATCACGGCATCACCTACGGCATGGCGGCGGCGACCGCGGCGGCGGTGAGCGACCATGCGGTGGTGATCAACAGCTTCTCGAAATACTACTCGATGACAGGCTGGCGGCTGGGCTGGATGGTGGTGCCGGACGATTTATCGCGCGCGATCGAATGCCTGGCGCAAAACCTCTTCATCTCGCCGCCGACACTGTCCCAGCACGCGGCGGTGGCGGCATTCGACTGCGCCGAGGAGCTGGATGCCAACGTCGCCCGCTATGCGGCGAACCGGTCGCTGCTGCTGGAGGCGCTCCCCAAGGCGGGCTTCGACAAACTGGCCCCGGCTGATGGTGCCTTCTACCTCTATGCGGATGTCCGCCACCTGACCAACGACAGCGAGGCGTTCTGCCGCCGCATGCTGGCGGAAACCGGGGTTGCCGCGACCCCCGGCGTCGATTTCGATCCGAGCCGCGGGCACGCGACGATCCGCTTCTCCTTCGCCGGCGCCACCGCCGATATGGCGGCGGCGGCCGAGCGCCTGCGCGCCTGGCTGGCGTAGCAGGGCCAGGCCATCGATGACGGGATCTCGCTGATGGCGGACCGGCGCCGAGAGAGGCGCGCCGCGCCGGCGACAGAAAAGATGTCGTTCGGCCGGCGCCTGCGACGGTGGATCACCGGATTGTTCATGCTCGTCTTCGGACTCGTCTTCGTGTTGCCGGTCGCGGCTATCCTGTTGTTCCGGACGGTGCCGCCGCCCTTCACGCCGTTGATGGCGATGCGGCTGGTCGAGGGCGAGGGTCTGGAACGGAAATGGGTGCCGCTGGAGGCGGTGTCGCGGCATGTGGCGCCGGCGGTGCTGGCATCGGAGGACAGCCGCTTCTGCCAGCACGACGGGATCGACTGGCACGAGTTTCGCCAGGCCTTGGCCGACTATCTGGAAGGGGAGCGCCTGCGCGGCGCCAGCACCGTCAGCATGCAGACGGCGAAAAACGTCTTCCTGTGGCCGAGCCGGACCATGGCCCGCAAGGTGGGGGAGGCCTATCTGACGACGCTGATCGAGTGGCTCTGGCCCAAGCGCCGGATTCTCGAGGTCTATCTGAACATCGCCGAATGGGGCCCGGGAATCTACGGCATCGAGGCGGCGGCCCGGCATCATTTCGGCAAACCGGCCGCGAGGCTGACACCCCGCGAATCGGCCCTGTTGGCGGCGGTGCTGCCCAATCCGCGGCGCTGGTCCGCGTCGAGACCCACCGGGTATATTCGCGGCCGGGCGGGGACGATCCAAGTCCGCGCCCGGATCATCGCGCCGCTGCTCAACTGCCTTTAGAAGACTGCTGGCTGAAAGCCTGACCGGCCCGCACCGGAAAGGTGCAAGCCGCCCAGTCTCCACTTCAACGTGGCGGATCGAGATCCACCGTCCAGATCGCTTCGAGCCGAGCCGGTCTCGATTCAGCTGTCCAGCACGCGACGCCACCAGCCGCGGCGTGGGTTACTCGGCGTCTGGCCGGCGATTTCGGTCGCCGCCACCGTGGCGTCGGCCGGTTCCTGTCCCGCCTCGGCAGAGCCGTTGCCCGCATGGGCCGAAACCGGCTCCAGTTCGCGTGCCGGTTCCGGCGCCGTCGGTGCGGGTTCGGCCTCGCCAACCTCACGGTCGGCAACCGGTGCGGCAACCGCGGTCTCGGCCTCCGCCGTCTTGGCGGTCTTGCGAGGCCGCCGGGCACGCCGCTTGGGCTTGGGCTTCTCCTCGGCCGCCGCCGCCTCATCGTCCGCTGCCGTCGCCGGCTGATCCTCAGCGACCGCGGTTTCCTCGGCAGCGGGCTCCGCCGCCAGGACGCTCGTCTCGGCGGCCGGCTCCGACTGGGCGACGGTGCCGGGCTCGTCGACGGCCGTCTCGTCCGCGGCCTGCTCTACGGCGCCCGACCGGCGACGCCCGCCGCGTTTGCCGCGCCGCCGCCGGCGCCGTTGGCCATCGCTGTCCTCGGCGGCCTCCACGGCGTCGTCGCGGGTCTCGACAGCAGTGT
>JABDIP010000328.1 GCA_013003675.1 Inquilinus sp. | reverse complement strand
CTGCTCGACCGAGGCGTAGAAGGCGTCGAGATCGGCGTGCAGGATGGTGGCCGACGCGACCATGGCCGCCGGTCAACCGGGACCCGGTTCCGCCGCGATCGAGGGAGGTATCTGCTGCGGCTGCTGGAGCATGAGAACATAAAAAGAACATCATGCCGGATTGTCAAGCGGGCAGTGGGCGCGCGCGCTGTCACCGGTACGGCAGGGCGGCGGAAAACCGCTCGTTCGGCCCCGGCTCGCCCGATCGGACAGGCCGGCAAACCGCCTGCCCGGCACACCGGAATGCTTGCATTCCATACCGGGGCGGGCTATTTACCCGCCGCGTTTCATCACTCACGTGGGCATCGCGGCCTGTCGACGCAGGACAGGTCCATCCGGTGTTCGTCTATCCGCCCCGGCTTCGGCCAGGCGGGCAGTCGGACCAAGGCCCACGGCGGAACAACCGGAAAAGGAAGTCTGAACGGATGGCAACTCCGACCTTTACCTTGCGCCAGCTTCTCGAAAGCGGCGTGCATTTCGGCCACCACACCCGGCGCTGGAACCCGAAGATGGGGCAGTACATCTTCGGCATCCGCAACGGCGTGCATATCATCGACCTGCAGCAGACGGTGCCGCTGCTGCACCGCGCGCTGGAAGCGGCGCGCGACGTGGTCGCCGGTGGCGGCCGGGTGCTGTTCGTCGGCACCAAGCGCCAGGCCCAGGAGAAGGTCGCCGAGGCGGCCAAGCGCTGCGGCCAGTACTTCGTCAACCACCGTTGGCTCGGCGGCATGCTGACCAATTGGAAGACGATCTCGCAGTCGATCAAGCGCCTGAAGGACCTCGACGAGCAGCTCGCCGTGTCCGATTCCGGGCTGACCAAGAAGGAGCGTCTGAACCTGTCGCGCGAACGCGACAAGTTGGAGCGCGCCCTGGGCGGTATCCGCGACATGGGCGGCCTGCCGGACATCCTGTTCATCATCGACACCAACAAGGAATCGATCGCGGTATTGGAGGCGCGCAAGCTGAACATCCCGGTGATCGCCGTGATCGACAGCAACTCCGATCCCGATGGCATTACCTTTCCGATCCCCGGCAACGACGACGCGCTGCGCGCCATCGATCTCTATTGCGAGCTGATCGCCGCGTCGGCGCTGTCCGGCATCGAGGCGGAGATGATGGCGTCGGGCAAGGATATCGGCGAGGCCGAGGTGCCGGTCGAACCGGCACTGGAAGCCGTCGATGCCGAGGTCGCCGAAGCGGCCGAGACGGTCGAGGCGGCCGAGGTCGTGGACGTGGCCGAGACCGCCGAAGCAACCGAACCGGCCGAGGCGGAAGCGCCCGCGGCCGAAGCCGCACCGGCCGAACCCGCGGAGCCGGCCGAGGCCGCGGAGCCGGTCGAAGAGGCGGCGCAGGCCTGACGCCACACAATCACCATCCGGCGGCTCGCAAAGCCGCCCGAATTGCACTCTAATTGGTGCGCCTCGACGAGGCGCGGGCACGACGAGAGGACACGATGGCGCAGATCACCGCCGCGCTGGTCAAGGAACTTCGCGAGAAGACCGGCGCCGGGATGATGGATTGCAAGAAGGCCCTGACAGAAGCCGACGGCGACATGGAAGCCGCCATTGACTGGCTGCGCAAGAAGGGCCTGTCGGCCGCCGCCAAGAAGGCCGGGCGGGTCGCCGCTGAGGGCCTGATCGGCGCCTCGGTCGAGGGCACGGCCGGCGCCTTGGTCGAGGTCAATTCCGAAACCGACTTCGTCGGCCGGAACCAGGATTTCCAGAAGTTCGTCGCCACCCTGTCCACCCTGGCGCTGGAGGCCGGCGGCGATGTCGAATCGCTCAAGGCGATGAGCTATCCCGGGGCGGGGGGCACCGTCAGCGACGCGCTGACCAACATGATCGCCACCATCGGCGAGAATATCTCGGTGCGCCGGACGGCCCGGATCGCGGTCGGCCAGGGTGTGGTCGCCCATTACGTCCATGCTCCCGTGGCGACCGACCTGGGCAAGATCGGCGTCATCGTCGGCCTCGACTCGACGGGGGACGCCGGCAAGCTGCGTGCGTTCGGCCGCAAGCTGGCGATGCACGTCGCCGCGGCGCGGCCCGAGGCGGTGACCGTCGACGGTGTCGACAGCAGCGCCGTCGATCGCGAGCGTCAGGTGCTCGCCGATCAGGCCCGCGCCAGCGGCAAGCCGGAGAACATCATCGAGAAGATGGTCGAGGGCCGTCTGCGCAAATACTACGAGGAGGTCGTTCTGCTCGAGCAGCGCTGGATGATCGACCTCGACGCCGATATCAAGGTCAAGCAGGCGGTCGAGCAGGCCGCCAAGGAGATCGGCGCGCCGATCGCCGTGACCGATTTCGCCCTGTTCGTGCTGGGCGAGGGGGTCGAGAAGCAGGAGTCCGACTTCGCCGCCGAGGTGGCGGCGACGCTGGGCCAGTAACCGGATACCGCCGGGACGGCCCTATGGGGCCGCGACGGCAGTGTCGTAGACAGGGTGTCCCATGCCGTCCGAGCCGCGATACCGGCGAGTCCTGCTGAAGATTTCCGGCGAGGCCCTGATGGGGGCGCGGCAG
Source organism: Inquilinus sp. (assembly GCA_013003675.1). Classification (GTDB taxonomy): domain Bacteria; phylum Pseudomonadota; class Alphaproteobacteria; order DSM-16000; family Inquilinaceae; genus JABDIP01. Next base: position 2,539 of record JABDIP010000328.1, on the reverse strand, counting down.
TACGGGATCGAACCCGAGACGGTCAACCGGATCGCCCATGAGGTGGCGGAGGTGGTGCGCCTTGGCACCCAGGTCTGTCTCGTCGTCGGCGGCGGCAATATCTTTCGCGGTGTCTCCGGCGCGGCGAACGGTATGGAACGCGCGACCGCCGACTACATGGGCATGCTGGCGACGGTGATGAACGCACTGGCGCTTCAGGGCGCCTGCGAGGAGGCCGGCCTGCACTCCCGGGTCCAATCGGCGATCCCGATGGACACGGTGTGCGAGCCGTATATCCGGCGCCGCGCGATGCGGCACATGGAGAAGGGCAGGGTGGTGATCTTCGCCGCCGGCTCGGGCAACCCGTTCTTCACCACCGATACCGCCGCCGCCCTGCGGGCCTCGGAGATGGAATGCGATGCCTTGCTGAAGGGCACCATGGTCGACGGCGTCTACGACGCCGACCCGAAGAAGGTCGACAGCGCCAAGCGTTTCGACCGCTTAACCTATCTTCAGGTAGTGTCGAACGATCTTAAGGTCATGGATCATTCCGCGATCTCGTTGGCGCGAGAGAACGGAATACCGATCTTGGTGTTTTCCATCCATGAGCCCGGTGCTTTCGCCGAGGTGGTCTGCGGACGGGGCCGCTACACCATCATCACCGAGGAGGAATGACAGCATGGCCACCGCGGAACTGAAATCCATCGACAAACGCATGGACGGTGCCGTCACTGTGCTCGGCAGCGAATTCGCCGGCCTGCGCACCGGCCGCGCCTCCCCCAGCCTGCTCGAGCCGCTCATGGTCGAGGCTTATGGCAGCCAGATGCCGATCAGCCAGGTCGGCACGATCAGCGTGCCGGAGCCGCGCATGTTGACCGTCCAGGTCTGGGACAACGGGCTGGTGAAGGCGACCGAGAAGGCGATCCGCGAGTCGGGGCTCGGCCTCAATCCGCAGACCGATGGCCAGTTGATCCGCGTGCCGATCCCCGAACCGAACGAGGAGCGTCGGCGCGAACTGTCCAAGATCGCCGGCAAATACGCCGAGCAGGCCCGCGTGGCGGTGCGCAATGTTCGCCGCGACGGCATGGATTTGCTGAAGCGCCAGGAGAAGGACGGCGACATCTCGCAGGACGAGCACAAGACGCTGAGTGCCGAGATCCAGGCCATGACCGACCGGCACATCGCCAAGATCGACGAGGCGCTTGCCGCCAAAGACCAAGAAATCATGCAGGTCTGACCGCCCGTGATGGACGGCGCGCTTCCCGAGGCACCGACGAGCGGTCCGGCTCACGTCGCCATCATCATGGATGGCAACGGGCGTTGGGCGCGTGCCCGCGGCATGCCCCGCAGCCTCGGTCATCACCGGGGCGCGGAGGCGGTCCGTCGGGTCGTGGAGGCGGCCCCGGATCTGGGGGTTACCCATCTCACCTTGTTCGGCTTCTCGTCGGAGAATTGGGCCCGGCCTCAGGAGGAGGTGGGCGAGTTGATGAGCCTGCTGCGCAAGTACCTGCGCAGCGAGATCGCCGAACTGCATGCCAACGGCGTGCGGCTGCGGGTGATCGGCGAGCGGCGGAAGCTGGCGGCTGATATCGTCGAGCTGATCGAGAACGCCGAAGCGCTGACGGCCGACAATACCGGCCTGCAACTGACCATCGCCCTCAGCTACGGTGCCCGCCAGGAATTGGCCGCGGCCGCGCGCCGGCTCGCCGACGACGTCCGCAACGGCCTGCTGGCGCCGGAGGATGTCGACGAGGCGGCCGTCGCCTCGCGGCTGTTCACCTGCGATCTGCCCGACCCGGACCTGATCATCCGCAGCAGCGGCGAGAAGCGCATCAGCAATTTCCTGCTCTGGCAGGCGGCCTATGCCGAACTGGTCTTTGTCGAAACCCTCTGGCCCGACTTCACCCGCGAACATCTGGCGACGGCGATCAGCGAGTATCGGCGACGGGAACGCCGCTTTGGCGTCTTCGCCGGTGGCCGGTAGCGCCGGCAACCTGCTGACCAGGATCGCGGCGGCGGCGGTGCTGGCGCCGCTTGTCCTGGGCGCCATCTATGTCGGCGGCTGGGCCTACGCGGCGCTGCTCGGACTGGCGGCCGTCATCGCGCTGCACGAATGGCAGATGATCGTCGGGCCCGGCGCAGGCCACCGGTTTGTGGTCTTTCCGGTGTTTGTCCTTGGCGCGGCATTGGCGGTTTCGCTCGCCGCCACCGGCGCGGGCCTGCTCGCGATGGCGGTCGCCGCGATGGCGGTGCTCGTGGTCGGGAAGGGGCTTGGCCACCGGCACTACCTGCTGGAGGCTGCCGGCATCGCCTATGTCGGCGTGCCGGTGATCGCGTTGTGGTGGCTTCGGTCCTCCGCCGCGGCCGGCCTTGCCGCCGTGTTGTGGCTGTTTCTCGTCGTCTGGGCGACCGATATCGGCGGCTACTTCGTGGGCAAGGGCGTCGGCGGGCCGAAACTGGCGCCGCGGATCAGCCCGAAGAAGACATGGGCCGGACTGGCCGGGGCGATGGCCGCCGCGGCCGTCGCCGGAGGCGTCATTGCCGGGGTCTTCGGCTATCC
>JABDIP010000456.1 GCA_013003675.1 Inquilinus sp. | reverse complement strand
CCACCCATGAGGATACTGGCGTTGGGTGGACGGCCGGCGGAGCGGGCCGGAGCCGTCCGAACGGAAACGGCGCCATAGCCGGACCGCATCCGCATTCCCGGCGTTAGGAATAAAAGTACATTGTGCCCGCGCCGGTGTCAAGCCGGCCGCGCGTGTCAAGCCGGCCCGCTTGGCACCGGCGCCACGGCGTCCTACGTCTAGACGGCCATGCTGCTGCCGGTCCGCACCACCGCGCCGTACCGGGGGCGGGCCATCGTCGTCTGGACGATCGTCGCCCTCTGCGCCGCCGTCTTCCTGCTTCAGGCGGCGTTGCCGCCGGCCGAGGAATTCGCGCTGGTCGTCGACCACGCGCTGATCCCGCTGCGCTACAGCGACGCGCGCTGGGCCCTGGCGGTCGGGCTCGACCCGCGCGACTACGGGCCGTTCCTCACCATGGCCTTCCTGCATGGCGGCTGGCTGCATCTGATCTTCAACATGTGGACGCTGTGGCTGTTCGGCCGGGCGGTGGAAACCCGGCTCGGCCGGCTGCGTTTCGCGGTGCTCTACCTCGCCTGCGCGCTGTTGGCGAGCTGGGCGCAGGCGACGGTCTATCCGGAGAGCAACGTGCCGGTGATCGGCGCCTCCGGCGCCGTCGCCGGGGTGCTGGGCGCCCATGTCATGCTGTTCCACCGCGCCCGGGTGGTGATCCTGCTGCTGATCGTGATCTTCCCGGTCTGGTTCGGCGTCTCCGCCCTCTGGTATGTCGGCTTCTGGTTCCTGACCCAGCTCTACTACGGCACCGGCTCGCTCGCCGGCGAGGCGATCGGCGGCGTCGCCTGGTGGGCCCATATCGGCGGCTTCCTCGCCGGCCTCGCCTTCGTCCGCCTGCTCGCCCCGCCGCCGCCGCCCGGCGACGCCGCGCCCGCGGCGGACTGAATAATCCGCGGACAGCATTCCAATACGGAGACAGTATACTAATACGGGGACAGTATACCTATTTCCTTAGCACCAAAAAAGGGGACAGTATACCTATTTCTTCGGTACGATAGAGCTGGTGGTGAGGCTGGTGGGGAAATAGGTATACTGTCCCCGTTTTTGGTGCCCGCCCTTAGGCGGACTGACTCAGCCGCTCAGGCCGAACCCCGCCATCGCGACATTGGCGACCGCCAGGACGACGATCGGCGCCACCGTCAACTGCATGCCGCCGACCCGCAGCACCGGGCTGCCCTCGGTGAAGGCGAAGGCATAGCCGTGCATCGCCCGGCCGGCGAGGAACACCGCCGCCAGCACCGCCAGCAGGATCGGGTTCAGCCCCTGCAGTTCGGCGACCAGCGTCAGCAGGATGCCGACCGGCACATATTCCGCGCAATTGGCCTGGCCGCGGATGGCGCGCTGCAAGCCCACATCGCCGCCATCGCCGAGCGCGACCTTGGCCCGCCGGCGCTGGCCGATGACCCGGAAGCTCAACACCATCAGCAGCAGCGCCAGCAGGCTCGCCAGAACGGCGGTGATCGGCACATCCATGTCATATCCCCTTCGCGTTGGCCCCGGGGGCCGCCCGCCGCGTCCCGACGCGCGAACCCGGCCCTCGAGCATCATACGGCGCACGCGGCCGTCCGGTTCACCGCGCCGCCGCCCCGGTTCCGACGGATTTCCAGATCTCCGAAAAGGCCGCGCCACACCACCCGACTTCTTCGGTGGAGTCGATCCTACGCGATTCGCTCAAGTCGCGGTGCCAGCGTTGGGGCAGCCCGGTCGATCCGACGTCATGCTCCGGAGCGAGAGACCGTCGGTGGCTCAGGCCGCCCGGCTCGCGGTCTCACCCCCGGGCCGTCATTGCGAGGCGCGCCAGCGCCGCGGCAATCCAGGCCTGACCTGGCCGCCCTGGATCGCCACGCCTGCGGCTCGCGATGACGGCGTGGCGGGGTGTCGCGACGCCGAATTCACCGCCGGAACGAGAAGGGTGAACCAAGTAGTTTCAGCTCCCGGGAACGACGCAAGGGACAGCGGCGCGGGCTGACGTGGGTCAATGACATCGGCCCGGGTCGGGGCGCCTGATAATCGCACTCTTCACAACCCGGGGCCCCGGTCGCGCCCGCGCACCCGCCGCTCCCTATTCCGGAGTATTGTCCCTCGTGGCGCCGCCCGCTTATCGCTATCACCTGCACTCGGATATTCCCGGGAAATTCAGTCTGTCGACGGTGCACGATGCGCGCGCCCATGCCGGCGACAGCCTGGACATCGCCAAACCGCTGAAGTGCACGGACGACCTCATCGAGCTGTTCCAGGAGTGGGTTCGCATCGGCGAGCGGGTCGAGTCGCTGGATTTTCACACCCACGGGGCGCCGGGCTCCATAAAGCTCGGCGACGACCGGCTGAGCTGGGGCACGCCCGACTTTCAGCGGCTCGAGGACACCGGTGTCCGCAAGGTCTTCACGCCGGGCTGTCCGATCGTCTTCAGGGGCTGCGACGTCGCGGAGGGTCCCCGGGGGGAGGCCTTCGTGGCGGAGATCGGCCGGACCTGGCTCTCGGCCCACGGCGGAACCGTCACGGGGAGCACCGGAAAGGGACTGATGGATCCCTTCGGATGGCTGTCGCCGGAGCGCGTCTGGCACCCGTTGGGGACCTGGGTGACCGCGACCGTGGCCGCCGGCGGCGCCGCCACCCTGAGCGGTCATTCGCTGCTGCATCCGAACCGCCTGAGAGAGGTCGCGGCGAGGCTGGAGCCCCTCGTCCGGTCGATGCCGGAGACCAGCCCGGCGATCCCCTTGCTGCCGCCGGGAGGACTCGGCGAATGGTTCCTTCCGGACGGCCCCCATGTCGTCGCCTCCGGGGCGCATATGGAGCAACTGATCGACAAGGTGTGGGAACTATTGGGGCGCGGCAGGGACGACCGGCCCAACTATGCGGACATAGCGGACGCCTATATCTTCCTGAGCGTCATCGCCGAGAGGGTCCGGCCCTTGTAGGACAGGGCCGGCTCCCGCCGTCGGCAAAACGGGGACGACAATACGGGGACAGTATATCTATTTCCTCGCCGCCACGGCCTTCTTCGGCTTCGGCTTGCGGCCTGGCTTGCGGGGGCCAAGGGCGCGGCCGAGGCGGGATTCCAGGCGCTCGACGAAGGCGGCGGCGCCGAGCGGCCGGCCGGTGCGCTCGTGGCCGCGGATCGCCGCCAGGGCCGCCTCGTCCGGCCCGCCCTTCAGGAAGGCCTTCCAGTCGCCGACCCGCTCCAGCAGCGGCGCCACCGTCACCAGCCCGTCGTCCCGCCCGGCCCGGTGCGCCTTCGCGCTCGACCATTTCCAGTCCTGCGGCCGCTTGGCCAGCCGCGCCCGCACCGGGTTGAGTTCCACATAGCGCGCCGCCGCCAGCAGATGCGGCTCGTCCATCGGGAAGGAATGGAAGCGCTCCTGCCACAGATGCCCGCGCCAGCCCTGGCGGTCGTTCACCAGCCTGGTGTAGCGCCGGTGCGCCTCGCCCAGCGCCTGGCGCAGCCCGTCCTCATGGCCCGGCACCAGGATCAGATGCACGTGGTTCGGCATCAGGCAATAGGCCCAGACCGCCACCCCGGCCTTGCCGCAGGACTCGGCCAGCAGCGCCCGATAGGCGCGGTAATCGGCCTCCTCGAAGAAGGTCTTCTCGCCCCGGTTGCCCCGCTGGGTGACATGATGCGGAACGCCCGGCACCACAACGCGCGCCAGCCTTGCCATGGCGGGAGAGTAGCGCCGCCGGCCAACGGTGTCGAGGAATGGATATACTGTCACCTGTTAATGGTCACCGTTTGCGGCCGGGTGGCCGCCCGCCGCGGCATCGTCCGGTCAGCCGGCGAAGACGTCGCGCCGGAATCGATCGATCGGAAAGTTTCGGCCGGGGCATAGCGTGGTTTCGCCGGCGATGCCGCCATGCGGCGCCAGCCGGGCGGGCGGTATGCCGAACCGGCGCACCAGGTCGCGGGTCAGCGTGACGGCTGCCTGGAGCTGGGATTCCTGCACCTCCATCGTCTCGAAATCGCCGATCAGACAGATGCCGATGCCGCTGAAATTGCCGCCGATGTTGCGGGCCGACAGATGCGCGCCCCACAGGCCGAGGCGCCAGCGGCCGGTCGCCACCACCTCGCCCATCGCCA
>JABDIP010000310.1 GCA_013003675.1 Inquilinus sp. | reverse complement strand
CGCTTCGGCGGCCGGCCGCCGAAGCGCGAGGCGGCGAAGCGCTTGGCGATCAGCGCCTTGCGGCGGTCGCCGGCGGCCAGATCGGCGCCCGCCTCCTCCAGCAGCAGGCCGAGCGCCAGCGTGTCGGCCATGCGCTCCATCAGCCGGCGGGCGAGGAACGGGCCGTCGGCCGGATTGGCGCGCAGATGGGAGAGGCCGGCGCGGCACTCCTCCAGCGCGTTGCGCAGCAGCGTGGCCGGCGCGCCGATGCCGTCCGGCAGCGCCGACAGGATGCCGCCGACCCGGACCGAGAACGCCGCGTCGCCGGGCAGCCTGGCGGCGACCGCGCGCAGCAGCTCCAGGGCCTGGATGTTGGCCGGCCCTTCCCAGACCGCCGTCACCAGGGCGTCGCGATAGAGCCGCGCGGTCGGCCATTCCTCGGTATAGCCGTTGCCGCCGACCAGCTCGACCGCCCGCGCCGCGGCGCGCACCGCCTGCTCCGCGGTGTGGAACTTGGCCAGCGCCGTCGCGGTGCGCAGCCACGGCCGCTCGCCCTCGTCGTCGAGGGTGGTGTCGAAGGCGAGCGCCGCCTCGAAGGCCAGCGCGGCCGACGCCTCCTGCTCCATGGCGAGGTCGAGCAGGGCGTCGCGGACCAGCGGGTAGTCAGCGATCGGCCGGCCGAAGGCGACCCGGTGGGTCGCCCAGCAGGCGGCTTCCAGCACCGCGCGACGATGCAGCCCGGCGGCGCCGACGGCGTTGTGGATACGGCTGTATTCCAGCGCTTCCATCATCGCCTTCAGCCCCTCGGGCGGCGGCGCCACCTCGACCGCCCAGGCCTTGTCCAGCGCGGCTTCGGCGGTGGGAAGGCCGCGCGTGCCCAGCTTTTCCTTGAGGCGACGGTTGACCACACGGTTTTCCGCGCCTTCGGGCAGGGTACTCGGCACCAGATAAAGGCCGAGGCCCTTGTTACCGGATTCCGCGGCTTCCGGGCGGGCCGTGGCCAGCGCCAGGCCGGCGCCGGCGTTGCTGGTGAACCATTTCAGCCCGGTCAGCCGCCACGCCTCGCCGTCCGGAACCGCGGTCGTAGTCGTCGCGCCGACGTCGGAGCCGCCATGCAGCTCTGTCGCCCAGGTCCCGCCGCTTAGGGCCTTGCCGTCCATCCGGGTCAGCTCGGGAAGGTAGCGATCCCGGACCTTCGCGGGCGCCAGCCGGTCGAGCACATAGGCGACCGCCCCGGTCATGGTGACCGGGCAGTGGATCGAGATATCCGCCTCGGACAGCAAATACCCCATGGCAAAGGACAGCAGGTGCGGCGCCGGCTCCTTTCCGAAGGCGAAACCGATGACGCCGCGCCGATAGGCCTCCGCGTGGCACGCCCGGTAGGCCGGGTTCAGGATCACCCGCCCGGTCGCCTCGCCGTCCGGCCCGTGGCTTTCCAGCCGCGGCGGCGCATGCCGATCGGAGTATTCCGCCTGCTCGTCGAGCGGCCCGCCGGCCCAGGCGCCGAACTCCTCCAGATGCCCGCCGAACCGCGCCATCAGCGCCGGCGCCCGGCGTTCCAGCAGACGGCGCAGATTGCGGTCGGCGGCGAACAGGTTCAGCCCGCGCACCCGCTCCGGATAGTCGAAGGGCGGTTCCGCGCCGGCCGCCCGCGCCTGCATTGCCATCGGCTCGCTCCCTCTCGGACGCCCCAGTCTAGCACGGACCGCGACGCGAAACGGGGGCCGCCCCCCGGCGACCCCCGTCCCGCGATCGACCGGCGATGGCCCCGGTCAGTGCAGTTTGGCCCAGACCCTGCGCTTCACGCCGTACATCACCCCGGCGAAGACGATGAGGTAGAGCACCACCTTGACGCCCATCCGGTTGCGGTCCTCGAGCTTCGGCTCGGCCGCCCACATCAGGAAGGTCGCCACGTCGCGCGCCTGCTGCGCCGCCGTCGGCGGTGTGCCGTCGGCATAGCCGATGCCGTCGTCATACAGGACCTGCGGCATGGCGATCTGGTGGCCGGGGAAGTAGGCATTGTAGCTCATGCCCGGCATGAGTTCGGATCCGTCGGGCGGCGTGTCCTCATACCCGGTCAGAAGCGCGGCCAGATAGTCGGGACCGTGCAGCCGCGCCTTGGCGATCAGCGACAAATCCGGCGGATAGGCGCCGTTGTTGAACAGCCGCGCCTGCTGCTCGTTCGCGTAGGGCGAGACGAATTTGTCGGAGGGCAGCGCCGGTCGCTCGAACATCTCGCCGTCGCCGTCGGGGCCGTCGATTACGAAGTACTGCGCGGCGATGGCTTTTACCTCCTCCTCGTCGTAGCCAAGATCGCCGAGATTGCGGTAGGCCAGCAAATCCATCGAATGGCAGCCGGCGCAGGCCTCGAAATAGACCTGCAGCCCGCGCTGGGCCGCGCCCCGGTCATAGGTGCCGAAGAACCCCTCGAAGCTCCAGTCGAGATCCGGCGGCGCCGATGCCCCTTCGGCCGCCCGGGCCGGCACGGTCGGGCCGGCGAAGAGGGATAGGGCGATCGCGCCGGCGCCGATGGCGGTGAAGAGCGTCTTCATGATCAGGCTTTCTCCATCGGCTTCTCGGCGGCAGCGCCGGCCGGCTGCTTGCCGCCGCCCTTGAGGACCGATTCGCTGATGCTGGTCGGCAGCGGCGGCACCCGTTCGATACGACCGAGGAACGGCAGGATGACCAGGAAATGGGCGAAGTAGTACGCCGTCGTCAGCTGCCCCAGATGCACGTACTGGAACCAGTCGATGCCGCCGAACACCGGCGCGTCCGGCAGCTTCGCGCCGACCACGCCGAGCACGAAGAAATTGACCACGAACAGCCCCAGAAACCAGCGATAGATCGGCCGGAAGCGGCAGCTGCGCACCGGCGAGGGGTCGAGCCACGGCAGCACGAAGAGGACCAGGATCGAGCCGAACATCAGGATCACGCCCATCAGCTTGGCCTCGATGAACAGCACGTCGAAGGTGATCGAGCGGAGGATCGCGTAATAGGGCAGGAAGTACCATTCCGGCACGATATGCGCCGGCGTGACCAGCGGATTGGCCGGGATGTAGTTCTCCGGCTCGCCCAGGGCGTTCGGCGCGAAGAAGACGAAGAAGGCGTAGAAGATCAGGAACACCATCATCCCGTAGGTGTCCTTGGCCGTGTAGTACGGGTGGAACGGCACCGTGTCCTGCGGTCCCTTGGGATCGATCCCGGTTGGGTTGTTCGAGCCGGTGACGTGCAGCGCCCAGACATGCATCAGCACCACGCCGACGATCACGAAGGGCAGCAGATAATGCAGCGAGTAGAAGCGGTTCAGCGTCGGGTTGTCGACCGAGAAGCCGCCCCACAGCCAGGTGACGATGCTGTCGCCGACCCACGGGATGGCCGAGAACAGATTGGTGATCACCTTGGCGCCCCAGAAGCTCATCTGGCCCCAGGGCAGCACGTAGCCCATGAAGGCCGTCGCCATCATCAGCAGCAGGATGAGCACGCCCAGCATCCACAGCAGCTCGCGCGGCGCCTTGTAGGAGCCGTAGTAGAGCCCGCGGAAGGTGTGGATATAGACGACGATGAAGAACATCGACCCGC
>JABDIP010000308.1 GCA_013003675.1 Inquilinus sp. | reverse complement strand
TGATAGCCGAGATAGTCGAGCCGGGCACGGTGCTCTTCGACCGCGTCGGCCACCGGTTCGCCGTTCCAGGTGAGCCGGCCCGCGAAGGGGGCCAGCAGCCCGGCCATCAACCGCAGCAGGCTCGACTTGCCGCTGCCGTGGGGGCCAGTCAGCAGCAGCGCGCCGCCCGGCTCGACGGCGAAGGACAGCCCGGCGAACAGCAGCCGCGGCCCGCGCAGGCAGGCCAGATCGTCACCCGCGAACATGGTCGGCGCGATCGGCTTGGGGCGACAAAGGGCGGTGCGTGCAGAGACCGGGCATCGAGAGTCGCCGGTGCTCCTGGAGGAAAGGCGGGCGGAAAGGCCGGCAGGCGCCGGCCGGGTGCGCCGCCCGTATAGCACAGATATCCGCCGTGCCGAGAGCCGGGCGGCGGTTTCCGGGAGCCGGTCGAATGCGGGCGCGAAAAAGCGGCCACCGCGGGGGCGTTGCGGTGGCCGCTGCTCAGGTACCGGTCCTGCGGCGGGCGGAGGCTAGTGCCGAAGGGCCCGGTTCACTGGGGAGTTAACGGATCGCTTGCGCGTCCGCTCGTACAACGGAACATTTTATTAAGGAAAGGTTAAGACGGGATCGTGGCGAAACTAAGATGATTGCCCGATCCCGATAGAATGATTGCTTGGCAAACAAAGCATCGTCATGTCGCCTGGGCCGGACGATGGACTCCACTACAAATCGCGCGGTGGCTGGCGATTGTCATCGCCGAATCGGTTCTTGAGAATTTCTGTTGAACGGACTGCCGTATTCCGCTCAGCCGCCATTCTCGAGTGCGCGGCGGAGGCGGCGCAGGATCGCCCGGCGGGCCTTGGCACCGGCGGCGCGGTCGAGGGCGGCCCGCAGGTCGAGGGTGAACTGGGCCAGCTCGTTGTGCCAATCGGGATGGCCGACCGCCTCCGGCGGCAGGCGGCGCGGTGTGGCGAGCGGCTGTGCGACACCGCTCATCAGGTCGATCTCGTCGTCGAGTTGCGGGATCACCACCCGGTCGGCTTCGAGCCCGGCGGCGATCAGCCGCTCGCGCAGCGCGGTCAGCGCGCCTTCTTCGCCATGGGTCAGGAAGGTGGCACGCTTGACCGGCTGGCGCTCTCCCATCCAGGCGACCAGCTCATCGGCATCGGCGTGGCCCGAATAGGCGTCGAGGCGGCGAATGCGGGCGCGCACCTCGATCTCGTCGCCATGGATCTTCACCGTCGCGGCGCCCTCGGCCAGCAGCCGGCCGAGGGTGCCGGTCGCCTGATAGCCGACCAACAGCACTGTCGTGTTGCGGCGCCACAGATAGTGCTTCAGATGGTGGCGGATGCGCCCGGCATCGCACATGCCGCTGGCCGCCAGCACGATCATGCCGCCCTTGAAGCGGTCGATCGCCTTGCTCTCCTCGACGCTGGCGGTGAAGCGCACGTTCGGCCCGCCGAACAGTTCCGGGCGCGGCGAGACGTCCTCCAGATCGCCGGCATGGCGGGCGAACACCTCGGTGGCGCGGATCGCCAACGGCGAGTCGAGAAAGACCGGCACCGAGGGCAGCGCGCCGCCATCCATCAGATCGAGCAGATCGGCCAGCAGCTCCTGGGTGCGCTCGACGGCGAAGCTGGGGATCAGCAGCACGCCCTTGTCGGCCAGGGCGTCGCGCACCTCCGCCGCCAGCAGCGCGCGGCGTTCCTCCGGCGTCACCGTCGGCCGCGGCCGGTCGCCATAGGTCGATTCGCAGAACACGTAGTCGAAATCGTCCGGCGCGTCGGGGTCGGGATGGAAGCGCTTGTGCTCCGGTCCGAGATCGCCGGAGAACAGCAGGCGTAGATGCCGTTGGTCCGCATTGCCGGTCGAGATTTCGACCTCGATCGACGCCGCGCCCAGGATGTGGCCGGAATTCCAGAACCGCGCCCTGACGCCGGGGCCCGCCTCTTCCCAGTTTTCGTACTCGACCGGCCGGAAGCGGTCGACCGCGGCCTCGGCATCGGCGCGGGTATAGATCGGCGTGACCGGGGCGATGCCGCGCCGGGCGTTGCGGCGGTTCAGCCGTTCGACCTCGGTCTCCTGGATATAGCCGCTATCCGGCAGCATGAAGGTCAGCAGGTCGCGACTGCCCTCGGTGGCGAGGATCGGGCCGGCGAAGCCGCGCTTGACCAGTTTGGGCACCAGCCCGGCATGGTCGATATGGGCGTGGGTCAGCAGCACGAAGTCGAGCTTGGCGGGATCGAAGGGGAAGCCGCCGTAGTTCAGCTCCTTCAGGGTCTTGGCACCCTGGAACAGGCCGCAATCGACCAGGAACTGGCCGCCCGGATGGCGCACCCAATAGCACGAGCCGGTCACCGTGCCGGCGGCGCCGCAGAACTTCAGCAGGACGGTCATCCGAGCCCCCCGATCTCAGTCGTAGCGGCGGATGTCGTCGATCACCTTGCCGTCGTTCGGCAGCGCGCCGGGAGCGGCGAGCTCGACCGCCCCGCGCAGCTTGGTCACCGCCTGTAGGGTGGCGGCGATCGCCTCGGCGAGGCCGGGCTCCGGGGCCGAGGCTTCCACCGCCAGGGTCATCGCGTCGCCGCCATCGCGACTGTCGACGGTCAGCCGGGCCTTGGCGGCGCCCGGGTGGCGCCTCAGCACCTCGGCGATCTGGCTGGGATGGACGAACATGCCCTTGACCTTGGTGGTCTGGTCGGCGCGGCCCATCCAGCCCTTGATGCGTATGTTGGTGCGGCCGCACGGGCTGGGCCCGGCCAGCACCGCCGACAAGTCTCCGGTGGCGAAGCGCAGCAGCGGGTATTCGCGGGAGAAGGCGGTCACCACCACCTCGCCGACCTCGCCCTCGGGCACCGGGTCGCCGGTGCCGGGGCGGACGATCTCGACGAT
>JABDIP010000344.1 GCA_013003675.1 Inquilinus sp. | reverse complement strand
AGAGGGAGGGGCCCGCCGCGAAGCGGTGGGAGGGTGAGGGGGCGGCAGCGGCGTTGCGGTCGGTTGCGTTCGAATTCGAGAGGAATGCTCCATGCCGCGCCGCCTGACGGTTCGCGAGGAGGTCTGGCCGTTGGCCGGGACCTTCGCCATTTCGCGCGGCAGCCGGACCGAGGCGCGGGTGCTGACGGTGGAGATCGGCGATGGCGGCGCGCGCGGTCGCGGCGAGTGCACGCCCTATGCCCGCTATGGCGAGACGATCGACGCGGTGAAGGCGGCCATCGAGGGGCTGGGCCCGGCGATCGCCGGCGGCATGGACCGGGCGGCGCTGCAGGCGGCGCTGCCGGCCGGGGCGGCGCGCAACGCGGTCGATTGCGCACTCTGGGATCTGGAGGCCAAGCGCAGTGGCCGGCCGGTCTGGCAACTCGCCGGGCTGGACCAGCCGGGGCCGGTCACCACCGTCTACACGATCAGCCTCGACACGCCGGAGGAGATGGCGGCGTCGGCCCGTGCCGAGGCCTGGCGGCCGCTGCTGAAACTGAAGCTGACCGGGGCCGGCGATCTCGAACGGGTGCGGGCGATCCGCGCCGCGGCCCCGGACAGCCAGTTGGTGGTCGACGCCAACGAGGCGTGGCGGGTCGGCGAGCTGGAAGAGCTCGCCCTGACGCTCGCCCGCCTCGGCGTCGAGATGATCGAACAGCCGTTGCCGGCCGGCGAGGACGACGCGCTGTTCGGCCAGAACTGGCCGGTGCCGCTATGCGCCGACGAGAGCTGCCATACGGCGGAGTCCCTGCCGGCGCTGGCCGGCAAATATGCGATGGTCAACATCAAGCTGGACAAGACCGGCGGATTGACCGAGGCGCTGAAGCTGCGCGCGGCGGCACTGAAGGCCGGGTTCGGCGTGATGGTGGGATGCATGCTCGGCTCGTCGCTGGCCATGGCACCGGCCTTCCTGGTCGCCCAGGGCGCGCGGCTGGTCGACCTCGACGCGCCGCTCTGGCTGCGCGAGGACCGCGATCCCGGCCTCTCGATTCACGGTTCCGTGATCGAGCCGCCGCCGGCCGCCCTCTGGGGTTGATGCCGCCGCCGTCGGCGGCCAGATAGGTTGTGAGGGTCGCGCCCCGCGCCGCCGCGGTCGCGCCCCCGCCGAACACCGTATTCGAAACCGCGAGGCGCCTGCAGATGCCCGGTATGAGCAGCCTTTCCGTCGACCGGGCGCCGAGTTCCGGCGCCGGGGAACTGTGGTCGCCGACGCCGGTGATCGAGTGGCTGATCCTCGATGGCTGGCGCATCGAATCGACTCCCGACCTGATCGAGGCGCTGGCCCGCCGGCTGGCCGGCGGCGGCGTGCCGCTGTGGCGGCTGTTCTGCCTGGTGCCGACGCTGCACCCGGTCTATGTCGGCAAGGGCTATCGCTGGAACCGCGACGATCCAGAGATCTTCCAGGGCTTCGGCGAGCACGGCGTGCAGGGCCTGCCGGAATTCCTCGACAACCCGATGAAACTGGTCATCGACGACGGCTTCGCCGGGGTGCGCCGGCGTATCCCCGGCAACTACACGGTCGGCGAATTCCCGCTACTCGACGAGCTGCGCGAGCAGGGCGCCACCGACTATGTCTGCATGCCGCTGGAATTCACCAGCGGCGAGCGCACGGCGATCTCGTTCGCCACCGACCACCCGGACGGGTTTTCCGCCGGCGATCTGAAGCAGTTCAACGATCTGCTGCCGGTCGTCGCCCGGTTGATCGAGCGGGAGACCCTGCGCAGCACCACGGAGAACCTGCTCGACACCTATGTCGGCAATCATGCCGGCCGCCGCATCCTGCGCGGCCAGATCAAGCGCGGCATGGTCGATTCGATCGACGCGGCGATCTGGTACGGCGATCTGCGGGGCTTTACGCCGATGAGCGAATCGATGCCGCGCGACGCCGTGCTGGCGACCCTGAACAGCTATTTCGAGACCATGGCCGTGCCGATCCACAAACAGGGCGGCCAGGTGCTGAAATTCATCGGCGATGCCATGCTGGCGATCTTCCCGCTGGAAGAGGCGGCGAATGTCGAGGAGGCCTGCGCCCGCGCCCTCGATGCCGCCAACGAGGCGGTCGCCGGCATGGAGACACTGAACGCCGACCGCGCCGCCGCCGGCCAGCCCCCGCTGGAATTCGGCCTGGCGCTGCATGTCGGCGAAGTGACCTACGGCAATATCGGCGCCGTCAATCGGCTCGACTTCACGGTGATCGGTCCGGCGGTCAATCTCGCCCACCGAATCGAGCAGCTCTGCAAGGTGATGGGCCGCCGGCCGTTGTTGTCCGGCGATTTCGCCCGCGCCTGCGGCCTGCCGACGGAGTCGGTCGGCGAGCACGCCCTGCGCGGCCTCTCCCGCCCGCACGAAGTCTACGCGCCGCTCTCCGCAGGGTAGCGGGCCGCCAATCGCCGGTTCGAAGTCGCCCCTCAGGGCGGTCAGTTCCCGCGCCCCACCCTTGCGGCGGGAAAATCCTTGTGTCTTCTCGTAAACCGGTCGATCCTTTTCGCACGGCTCGGGTCGACCGGCGATCGGCGATCACTCTCGGCCGGCGCGCGGCGTTCCCGCCGCGGCAGATGCCCCGCCACCGATGCGCGAAGGCACTCTATGCAATCATCCAGGAAAACGAACCGCCAAGCGACGTGCACCGGTGCGGCCGCGCCGGTGCGTCGAAGGCAAGAGCAATTGCGGGAGGCGACATGACGGAAATCCTTTTGGTCGGCGTGGACGGCAGCGCCGGTGGCGCGCGCGCCGCCGACTTTGCCGCCGGGTGCGCAAAGGCAGTCGATGCACGGCTGGTCGTGGCCTATGTCATCGAATGGTCGCCCTACAGTTTCAACACCCCGGAAGAGAACGAGCAGCGCCACAAGCGGCGCGAGGAAGAGATCTCGCGGGCCGAGACGGAGGTTCTGACACCGCTTGTCGCGTCGCTCGGCAAGGCGGGGGTCAAGGCCGAGGGCGTGGTCCGGCACGGCCACGCGGCGGAGGTCCTGAGCACTCTGGCGGGGGAATACAAGGCCAGCCAGATCTTCATCGGCCGGCGCGGACTGTCCAAGCTCAAGGCGATGCTCTTCGGCAGTGTCGCCGGCAGCCTGGTTCAGATTTCACCGGTCCCGGTGACCGTCATTCCCTGACCCGTCAGGTCGTTCCGAATCGCCCGGCAGAGGCGGGGTTACCCGGTCGGTCACGGCCGCGGCATGAAAAATCTAGGGAGACTTCCATGATCAGGTTCATCATCGCCCTGGCGGCGACATTGCTCTGGGCGCCGGTTTCCTGGGCCCAGGAGATCGGCGACATCGACGAGGCGATCAATCAGGCCCTCGCGCCGGTCACCAATTTCATCGTCGGCATCATCTTCTATTCGGTGCCGGTGTTCGGCGCCGACATGCCGTTGATCGTGCTTTGGCTGGTGGTGGCCGCGGCTTTTGCGACGGTCTATTTCAGGTTCATCAGCTTTCGCGCCTTCGGCCACGCCATCGACCTGATCAAGGGCGACTACTCCAACCCGAAGGACGCCGGCGAGGTCTCCCACTTCCAGGCCCTGGCGACGGCGCTGTCGGGCACGGTCGGGTTGGGCAACATCGCCGGGGTGGCGATCGCCGTGTCGATCGGCGGGCCCGGGGCGACCTTCTGGATGATCCTGGCCGGCCTGATGGGCATGTCGCTGAAGTTCGCCGAATGCACCCTGGGCGTGAAGTACCGCAACGCATACCCCGACGGGACCGTCTCCGGCGGCCCGATGTATTACATGAGCAAGGCCCTGACCGAGAAGGGCATGCCCGGCCTCGGCAAATTCCTGGCGGTCTTCTTCGCGATCTGCTGCATCGCCGGCTCGCTGGGCGGCGGCAACATGTTCCAGGCCAACCAGTCGTTCCAGCAAGTGGTCAACATCACCGGCGGCGAGACCGGTTTCATGGCCGACAAGGGCTGGCTGTTCGGCCTGATCGTCGCCTTCCTGGTCGGCATCGTCATCATCGGCGGCATCAAGTCGATCGCCAAGGTCACCGAGAAGGTCGTGCCGTTCATGGCGGTCATCTATTGCACCGCCGCAGTAGTCATCATCCTGGCCAACATCGATCAGGTGCCGGCCGCCTTCGGCGCCATCATCGGCGGCGCCTTCAGCGCCGAGGGCGGGGCCGGCGGCGCCATCGGGGCCCTCATCCAGGGCTTCAAGCGGGCCGCCTTCTCCAACGAAGCCGGGGTCGGCTCGGCCT